>JAGLDH010000026.1 GCA_023145835.1 Methylococcales bacterium | reverse complement strand
TTTTGTGATTCAATGATAAGAAGAATCCCCCCCCTTTTTTTTTTATAGAGAGCTGTTTCTCAATGAATATGATTCTTTAGGCAGCATGAAGATCTACATTTTTATATCCACTCTTTGTCGTTACATTGAAAAATAATCTTTGCAATTAAAGATAGTTGTTTAATCAATTAGTTAAAGCTATTCTTCTCATTATCTATAGTAAGTCAATGAAGATATCTAATTTTAGTTTGGCAATATCTAAGTCAAACATCTTATAGTTTGGAGTATTCTTCATCACCTTAATCTACTTTCTTATCAAATGGATTGTGGTTTTTGATAGAGTAGTTGGTATTTTGGTTTGTTACAAATTTTTAACAGCTATAAAGAAAATTGTTTTCTCATAACGAAGGGCTATAGAATTAGGTATGATGTTGTAAATTGTATGTTTAAGTTGGATGAATTGTATGAGGGTGAACTCAGTTCTTAAAAAAGAAGTAAATTTACTTCCAGTAAATTTACAAGAAAGTATGGCTGCTTTTTTTATTAAGTTAGATGAAAAAATTAGTCAGGAGCAAAAAAAGCTTATCTATCAGGTTAAAGTTAGTAAGACGATAGTTCACGTTTTTTGTTGCAGCCAATTTATTCGGGATAAATGCCAGAGTGACCCTCAAGTACTGGTAGATTTGATTCAAACGGAAGACCTTTTTTCTGATCAAAGAAGACAGGATTATCAAAAAATAATAAATATTGAGAATATTAAAACTGAAGCAATATTGATGAAACAATTGCGTCAGTTTAGAAATAGAGAAATGATTCGTATTGCTTGGAGAGATCTTGCTGGTTGGGCTGAGCTAGATGAAACATTACGTGACTTGACTGCGTTAGCTGAAGCTTGTATTCAAAATGCACTAGATTATTTATATGAGCAAGCATGTGTCAGGCATGGAGTGCCGCTATTAAACGATGGAACAGCGATGAATGTCGTTATTTTAGGAATGGGGAAGCTTGGTGCGTGGGAGCTAAATTATTCATCAGACATTGATCTTATATTTGCTTATGCAGAAGATGGTGTTTTAAGTGATCGAAAAGAAACAACTTATGGCGAATTTTTTACTCGAATTTGTCGCTCATTAGTAAAAGTTTTGGATGAAATAACTATTGATGGGTTTGTTTTTAGAACTGATGTACGTTTACGCCCCTTTGGTGATAGTGGTCCTATTATTATGACTTTTGATGGAATGGAAAATTATTATATGACGCAAGCTAGAGAGTGGGAGCGTTATGCAATGATAAAATCACGACAAATAGCGGGTGATTTTAAGAGTGGTAATCAATTGGCAGCAATGATTAAGCCTTTTGTCTATCGGCGTTATTTGGATTATGGCGCTTTTGAAGAACTTAGGTCATTAAAATCTCAGATTACTCAAGAACTACAACGTAAAGACCGTATGGAAAACGTTAAGCTGGGGCCAGGAGGAATTAGAGAAATTGAATTTATTGGACAAGCTTTTCAGTTAATACGTGGTGGTCAAGAGCCAGAATTACAGCAACGAGAAATTTTAAAAATCTTATTGGTGCTAAACGATTTAAGGTTGATGGCTAGCGATGATGTGGAAAGGTTACGTTCAGCTTATGCATTCTTACGTCGAGTAGAAAATCATATTCAACAATATCAAGACAAGCAAACTCATGATTTACCAAGTGACCCACGAGTACAGTCAATTTTAGCGCACTCTATGGAATACTCTGATTGGATTTCATTCAAACAAGCTCTGGATAAAGTAAGAGAGGGTGTTCATGTCATTTTTGAAGATGTTTTTTCTCTGTCTGAAGAAGAGAAAGGCGAACAGAAATCTTATTTAATATGGAAGGGAGGTGTTGATGATGAGCTAATATTAGAATATTTGGGTGAATATGGTTTTACTCATTGTGGTGATACGCTTTCCATTATTAAGCATTTTAAAAATACACCTTCAGTATCACGAATGTCGGCAAAAGGAATTGGCATATTAAATCGTTTGATACCCGCTGTTATTGAGACAGTACAACAGAATAGTAATCAAGATGAAACTTTAAGACGAATACTTGTCCTTTTTGAGGCCGTGGTAGGTAGAAACGTTTATTTATCATTATTAGCTGAAAATGAAGACGCACTTAATCAACTTGTTACTTTAGCTTCTGCTAGTCCATGGATTTGTGAATATTTAGCGTTATATCCTATTTTATTTGATGAGTTGCTTGATGCACGATCATTATATGAACCACTTAAAAAACAAAACTTAGAAGAGCAATTGGTATTTGAGCTGGAAAAAATTGATTGTCATGATGAAGAGCAAATAATGATTGGGCTAAGACAGTTTAAGCATCTTAGTGTTCTGCGAGTTGCTGCTGCTGATATTATGGGATCTATTCCTGTCGTGGTCGTTAGTGATTATTTAACTTATATCGCGGAAGTAATTCTAGATAAGGTTCTAGATCAAGCATGGCAAATGTTGGTGAATAAGCATGGTTGCCCTCCAGATACAAAAGGCATAGATAAAGGGATTGCCATTTTAGGGTTGGGTAAGCTTGGAGGGTTGGAATTGGGCTATGGTTCTGATTTGGATATGGTATTTTTGTATGGCTCTCAAGATGCTAATGCTCTGACTGATGGTAATAAACCAATAGGATGTACTCAATTTTATATTCGATTAGGACAAAAGGTTAGACATATTTTAGATACAAAAATGTTATCTGGACAATTGTATGAAGTTGATTTGCGTTTGCGCCCAAGTGGAGACTCTGGTCTGTTAGTAACCCACATAAATAGTTATGAAAATTATTTAAGAAATGAAGCATGGACATGGGAGCATCAAGCTTTAGTTAGAGGACGGTTTATAGCTGGAGATATTCATTTACAGTATCAATTTGAAGATATACGTCAGAGAGTTCTTGCTTTGCCTAGGAAGCTGAATGACTTAAAAAAAGAAGTAAGAGAAATGCGAGAAAAAATGCGCGTAAATTTAGAACCTAAAGATTCATCAGTTTTTAACCTAAAACATAGTAAAGGCGGTATTGCTGATATTGAGTTTATAGTACAATTTGGTATTCTGGCAAATACTTCAAAAAATGAAGACTTAGCAACTTATACTGATAATATAAGATTGCTAGATGGATTGACAGAGTATGGCTTTATATCTAAAGATAATGCAGAGTTACTAAAGGATGCCTATTGTCAATATAGAGATTATGGGCATAGGCAAGTTCTGCAAAGAGGGCGGGCAGAAGCTGGAGGGGACGACTTTTTAGGAATACGAGCGAATGTCGAGGGGCTTTGGCATGCTTTTATGGATTAGATAATAGTGATGTAATTCAAATAGTTTAGTAATAGTATATAAATTAACAAATGATTAACAGGCATACATATAATGATGACAATGGATGATAGAGACGGCGTAATTTGGATGGATGGAGAGTGGGTTGAGTGGCGAGAGGCGAAAATTCATGTATTAACTCATACTTTACATTATGGTGCCGGTGTTTTTGAAGGATTACGTGCCTACCATGCTGAAGAAGGAACGGCGATATTTAAATTACAAGAACATACAGACAGACTGTATCGTTCAGCTCATATTTTAAATATGGCTATTCCTTTTACTAAGGATGTGATAAATAAAGCACATTGTGAAGCAATAGCTAAAAATAATCTTGATAGTGGTTATATCCGCAGTATGTGTTTTTATGGCTCAGAAGGAATGGGGTTAAGAGCAGATAATCTGAAAGTTCATATCATGATTGCTGGATGGGAGTGGGGTGCTTATTTAGGTGATGAAAGTATGGAAAAAGGTATCAGAATAAGGACATCTTCATATACACGTAATCATGTAAACAGCACAATGTGCAAAGCTAAAGCTAATGGGAATTATATTAATTCGATTTTAGCTTTACAAGAAGCATTATCAACAGGTTATGATGAAGCTTTGTTGCTCGATCATGAGGGGTTTGTCGCAGAGGGAAGTGGTGAAAATTTATTTATTGTACGTAATGGAAAACTGTATACCCCAGAAACTACGTCAGCATTAGAAGGTATTACTCGTGATACTATTATTACGATTGCGCAGGAACAAGGTTTTGAAGTGATAGAAAAACGTATTTCTCGTGATGAAGTTTATGTCGCTGATGAAGCTTTTTTTACTGGTTCTGCGGCCGAAGTAACACCTATAAGAGAGTATGATGGAAGAATTATAGGAAATGGTACTCGTGGAGTTATTACTGAAAAGATACAAACACTTTACTTTGATTATGTTCATGGACGTCGAGATGATCATAAAGAATGGCTAAGCTACGTTTCGTAATAAATTTATTATCGTGCTGAAAGATAAGCATCATAAAATTTTAGTTATCGGCCCGGCTTGGGTTGGTGATATGGTCATGGCACAGAGTTTGTTCATGACGCTTAAAAAACATGATGAAAACTGCCAGATTGATGTTTTAGCACCGGAATGGTCCTTTCCATTATTGGAAAGGATGCCCGAAGTTTCAAATGCATTTGCTATGCCATTAACTCATGGACAGCTTGGTCTGTACGAACGGTTTAGGCTCGGTAAAAAAATACGATTAACGCAATATGACCACGTGATTGTATTGCCTAATTCTTGGAAATCTGCGTTAGTTCCTTTTTTTGCTGATATTCCTCTAAGAACAGGGTATGTAGGCGAAATGCGTTGGGGCCTATTAAATGATACTCGGAAGCTAAAGAAAGATAAATTGGCGATGACAGTACAGAGATTTGTTTCTTTAGGGTTTCCTGGTAATCATAAACAGCCTCCTGATTATCCTGTTCCTGAATTGAAAATTGATTTAGATAAACAACTAAAGGTCGAAAAAAAATTTCAATTAAATTTATCTAATAAGGTAATAGCTTTATGCCCTGGAGCAGAATATGGTGCCGCTAAACGGTGGCCGGCAGAGCATTATGCTGAAGTAGCTAAAAAGAAAATATCAGAGGGATGGTCGGTTTGGTTATTTGGTTCAGTAAAAGATCAGTCCGTTGCTGAAAAGATTAATCAATTGACAACATATGCATGTCAGAATTTTAGTGGTAAAACTTCGTTAGGTGAGGCTATTGATTTAATGTCATTAGCTGATGTTGTTGTTACAAATGACTCAGGGTTAATGCATGTTGCTGCAGCACTTAATAAACAACTGATTGCTATTTATGGTTCGTCTTACTCTGGATTTACTCCCCCTTTAAATGCTGATGCCAAGGTGGTAGAGCTTAAGCTAGATTGTTCTCCTTGTTTTAAAAGAGAATGTCCATTAGGGCACACTAAATGTTTGGTCGATATTCGCCCACAACAAATATTGAAGTATATTGAGTCTTAACTATTAATGAAAATTGCCATTGTTAAGCTTTCTGCGTTAGGGGATATTGTACATGCAATGGTTGCATTACAGTTTGTTAAACAAGTCTTTCCTAAAATAACAATAGATTGGTTGGTAGAAGAACGATTTGCGAGTGTTCTGCAATATAATCCAGATATCAACCAAGTTCTTACTGTAAATATAAAGTCGTTAAAACAGAATAGAACAAATTTTTTTAGTGAACTCTGTAAAATTAATGAATTTTCTAATAATAACTATGATCAAGTTATCGATGCACAAGGGCTAATTAAATCAGCTGTCACCTCAAGAATATTATCGGCTAATACTGCTGGATTTGATAAATATTCAACTAGGGAAAAATTAGCTGCATTTTTTTATAAAAAAAAAATAGCTAGTCCATATGATGCCAATACTATAGATAGAAATGTAACTGTTATTGGCAAGCCATTAGATGTAGAAATTAGTGAAAAACAGATTTTTGATAAAGTCCCCTTTCTTTTTTATAAAGATTGGGATCAGCGATTAGAAAGATATTTTTCTAAGGATAGAGTGAATATACTTTTTGTTATAGGGTCTACTTGGCCAAGTAGGAACTATCCGAAAGAAAAATACCTTAAGGTAATGCAAGGGTTAAATGCAAAAAGCCTGATTATCTGGGGTAATGATCAAGAAAAACAAGATGCTGAATGGATTGCTGAAAGAATGGAAAAAGCAATAATATTACCAAAACTGGATTTTAATAATCTTAAAGCCGTGTTGGCAAAGGTAGATTTAATTATTGGAAATGATACGGGGCCAACACATATGGCTTGGGGGCTAAATAAACCGTCTATTACCTTATTTGGACCTACGCCTGTGAGTAGAGTTTATCAAACACCTATTAATAGAGTGATAAAATCACCCTCTATAGTTAACCCATTCAAATTAGATAAAAATGATTTTTCTATTCAAGAAATAGAAGAGAATGAAATTATTGAATTGGCTCAATCGCTTTTAACTTAAGGGCACCTCTATTAATTGATGAATGGGAAATTGAGTCCAAAACATCCAATCTCTGCGTTGAAATCCTTCGCAATAGCCTGCTATTACGTGCGAATATCGCCTTGACCTTGAATATTTTGGTTCTCAATTTTCTCATCTACAATTAATAAAGATACCCTTAAAAAAGTGACAAGAGTTTTCGTTAAATAATTATATTTTATGATTCACAAATACATAGAAAGAATACTAAGAACAAAAGTATATGATGTCGCAGTAGAAACACCGTTAGATTTAGCTAAGACTTTATCCTCTAAAATTGATAATAAAATTTATTTGAAAAGAGAAGATTTGCAACCTATATTTTCATTTAAACTTAGAGGGGCATATAACAAAATTGCCTCTCTGGGAGAAGCAGAACGGAAGCAAGGTGTTATTGCTGCCTCTGCAGGAAATCATGCTCAAGGTGTCGCTTTATCTGCACAAAAACTAGGCATTAACGCGATTATAGTCATGCCTACAACGACCCCAGAAATTAAAGTAAAGGCTGTTGAAGCATGGGGAGCCAATATTGTCTTATTTGGCGATTCATATGATGAAGCACTTGCTCATGCAAAAGAGATAGAGAAAAAGCAAGGGTTGGTTTTTGTTCATCCTTACGATGATCCTGAGGTGATCGCCGGACAAGGTACGATAGGGATGGAAATACTTCAACAATATACTCAAAAAATTGATGCTATTTTTGTTCCCGTGGGTGGCGGAGGATTAATTGCTGGAATTTCAGCTTATGTAAAATTTGTCAGGCCTGAAATTCAAATAATTGGAGTAGAGCCAGATGATGCTGATTGCCTAAATCGAGCTTTACTTGCAAAACGACGGGTTGCTATTAAACAAGTCGGTCTATTTGCTGATGGCGTAGCAGTAAAACAAGTGGGTAAAGAGCCGTTTAAATTAGCGAAACAATACGTTGATGAAGTTGTTACTGTGAGTACGGATGAAATTTGTGCTGCAATTAAGGATATTTTTGATGACACTAGGTCAGTTGCAGAGCCTGCCGGAGCATTGGCTGTTGCTGGATTAAAGAAATACGTTGAACAAAATAAAAGCAAAGAGCAAACATTAGTTGCGATAGAAAGTGGTTCTAATGTTAATTTCGACCGGTTAAGGTATGTTGCAGAGCGAACTTTGGTTGGAGAACACAAAGAAATTTTGTTGGCAGTAACAGTTCCGGAAATTCCAGGAAGCTTTTTAAAATTTTGTAAATCATTAGGGAATCGAAATATTACAGAATTTAACCATCGATACTTTGATAATAAAATGGCTAGGGTTTTTGTAGGGATATCCTGCAGTGGCGAAGCTTCTGATAGAGATAATTTAATTTCGGAACTTGAAAGCCAAGGTTTCTCTGTGATTGATATGACAATGAATGAGTTGGCTAAAGATCATATTCGTCATATGGTTGGTGGGCATGCATCACAAGAATTAGGTGAAATTGTATACAGTATACAGTTTCCAGAAAGACCCAGGGCATTGCTAATGTTTTTATCTTCTTTGGGAAGTCGTTGGAATATTAGTCTGTTTCATTATAGAAATCATGGGGCAGCTTTTGGAAAGGTATTGTTAGGCGTACAAATGGCTAAATCTGAAAGGAAAGAATTTCAACAGAGCCTTGATGAATTAGGGTTTGAGTATCAAGAAGAAACACAAAACCCAGCGTATAAATTATTTGTAGGGGGTTTTGAGTAGGGTGAGGAAAGTGAAAATAGTATCTCCCATTGACGCCGTTTCGTACCTTCGTCCTTGAACCGGAGGTTCAAGTGGAGGTTTCATCAGTAAATCAGGCTTCCCATTTAAAATGGGCTTGCACACCAGTACGGAGTCTACTTCCTAGGTAAAAACAGGTTCAGGAAACACCCAGCACTAATCGAACGTTACAGGAGATACATAAGTCTATTTTAGCTGGATTTAGATATTTTTAAAGTCTTTTCTATTTTATGTCGTAAATTAGCTAATTGACTAGATATACTACCTTCTGAACTCATATGTTTTTTTTTCGGATGATGTAAGTCATGAGTTAAATTCAACGCAGCCATAACAGCAATTCTGTCAGCTCCGTTTACTCTTCCTGAATCACGAATTTTACGCATTTGCTCATCTAGTACTTGAGCGGATTGGATTAATGACTCCTGTTCTTCTTCAGAGCATGCAACTCTATAGTCTTTACCCATAATATTGATAGATACAGGTTGTTTTTTAGACTGATTACTCATGATCCATGTTCCATGGATTTCAGGCGAGTAATCATTGCTTCAACTCGAGTTCTAGCTAAGGTTGTTTTTTCTAGAAGTTTTGCTTTTTCTTTTACCAGCTCATCTTGTTTGATTTTTAAGCTACTATTTTCACTTTCCAACGAATGATATTGTTCAATAAGAGTATCTAGTTTTTCTTCTAGGTTTTTTAGTTCAGATGATGTTTCTTTAGATAAATTGGACATGAGGCAAAAATTGAATTTTATTTAAACGGGCTATGTAATTTTAGTTGATATTTGAAACAGCTTGAAAGAGTATTTTAAATTCCGGTCTATATATAATAATGGTAGCATAAGCAGACTATTTTTTTATATTTATCCAGTAATTATGGCATATCAGACGATAACAACAATTTTTCAGAGAAATGAAAGTGAATTAACTGCTTCAGAAGCACATGGTTTGGCTGCTGGCATGCTGTGTATAGAAAACGATATTGAGGTTGCTAATTGGTTGTCTGAGTTGTTTCCTAATGATATTTTGCTTGTAGAAGAAGATAAGGCAATTTTAGAAGGGTTGTTTGAACAGACACGTAAGCTTCTGAGTGAACATGATGACAGTTTTAGCTTTGATCTTTTTTTACCCAATGAAGATGGTTTGTTGAAGGAACAGCTTGAAGCTATACGGTATTGGTGTGATGGGTTTTTATTTGGAGTCGGTTATACTCGGTCATCGTCAAGCTGGCCAGGTGAAACTGGAGAGATTATGCAAGATATAGTCGAATTTACCAAATTAGACATAGAAATAAACGATGAAATGGACGAAAATGAAATTAATGAGCATGAGGTGGCATTAATTCAAATCCAAGAGTATATGAGAGTTGCTGTGATGATAATTAGAGATCAATTTACAGCAGAAAACCAGCAGAAAAAACACTAGAACTGATTATAAATGAAGCAAAATGAATTTAAAAAGCGTCGATTAGAATTAATGCGACAAGTAGGTAAAGGTAATATAGCGGTAATTGCTAGTGCATCAAACCAAACACGTAATCGTGATGTGGAGTATCCTTTTAGACAAGATAGTGATTTTTATTATTTAACGGGGTTCAATGAAGCAAATTCTCTAGCTGTATTTATACCTGGTCGAGAGCAGGGGGAATATATTATATTTTGCCAAGAATTTGATGAAAAAAAAGCGCTATGGGAAGGTGCTCATGCAGGGCTTGAGGGTGCAACAAAACATTATGAAGCTGATGATTCGTTTCCGATAAGTGATATAGATGATATTTTACCTGGAATGTTGGAAAATAAAGCTAAGGTATTTTACCCAATGGGGCGTAATGGGGAATTGGATCATCAAATACTGGAATGGATATCTTATCTTAGAAAACAATCAAGAAATGGAACCAATGCTCCAGGAGAACTTGTCTCCCTTGAGCATATTTTGCATGAAATGCGATTAATTAAAAGTGCAGCGGAGCTTAGATTAATGCGAAAAGCTGCAGATGTTTCATGTAAAGCGCATACTAGAGCCATGCAGTATTGTAAACCTGGTTTGTATGAATATCAGATAGAAGCAGAAATAGTACATGAGTTTATGGATAATGGATTGAAGTATGTTGCTTATCCATCTATCGTAGCTGGAGGTAAAAATGCATGTGTGCTGCATTATATTGATAATAAAGATAAGCTGAAAAAAGGTGATTTATTATTAATTGATGCGGGGGCTGAGTGTGATCATTATGCTGCCGATATTACACGTACATTTCCTGTTTCGGGGTGCTTTCGTCCTGCTCAGCGACGACTATATCAATTGGTTTTGGATGCTCAATATGCAGCAATAGAACAGATAAAACCAGGTGTTTCATGGAATAAAGCGCATGAAGCCTCAGTTGAAGTGTTAACGACTGGGTTAGTTGAATTAGGGGTATTGAAAGGTCGAGTATCAAAGTTAATTAAGGATGAAAAATACAAACAATTCTATATGCATAAAATTGGACATTGGTTGGGAATGGATGTGCATGATGTAGGTGATTATAAAGTAGATAATGAATGGCGATTACTTGAGCCAGGCATGGTTTTAACGATAGAGCCAGGATTATATATCCCTTTAGATTGTAAAACAGTTGATGCAAAATGGCGGGGTATTGGTATCAGGATTGAGGATGATGTCTTGGTGACAAAAAAAGGGTATGAAGTGTTAACTGATGCGCTTCCTAAAGAAATTGATGAAATTGAAAAATTAATGCAGGCAAATTAAATGCAGCATGACTACGATATTTTAATAATTGGTGGCGGTTTGGCAGGAAACTGCCTTGCTCTTGCACTAAAAAATACTGGTTTGCGGTTAGCAATTATAGAAGCGAATACGAGAGAGCAATTAAAAAAATCTCCTGCAGGTGATAGAGCGTTAGCACTGTCGGCAGGAACGATAAAAATGTTACAAGCAATCAATATTTGGCAAGGTATTAAAAAATCGGCAACAGCAATAAAAGATATTCATATTTCTGATCGAGGGCATTTTGGTAAAGCACGGTTATCTGCTAAAAAGCAAGGTGTTGAAGCCTTAGGTTATGTTATTAGTGCTAGGGATATTGAAGGGTATGTAGCAGAAGCGGTAGAAAAGGCAGAAATAGAACAAATATCTCCCGTACGACTTGTAGGATTAATGTCTGGGGTAGAATCTGTTAATGTTAATTTAAAGCAGCAGGAAAAATCACTCAATTTTACTGCTAAGTTAGTGGTTGGTGCAGATGGTGGGCAATCTTCAGTTCGCCGTTTATTAGATATTCCTCAGCATATAACCGAATATGAGCAAACAGCTTTAGTGACAACTGTTAAAATTTCTTTACCTCATAACAATATTGCTTTTGAACGATTTACAGAATCAGGGCCTTTGGCAATGTTACCGGTGAAGGGTGATGAATGTTCAGTGGTTTGGACTCGCTCCAATGAAGATGCTGAAGACCTAATGTCTATTGGTGACGACGACTTTATTAGACATTTACAAGAGTGTTTTGGGTTTTCGCTTGGTAAATTAAGTTTAACCGCACCACGGCGAGCTTTTCCATTAAGCCTTATTCGTGTAGATAATATGGTTTTAGGGCGTGCTGTCATTGTTGGAAATGCCGCTCACCAGCTGCACCCAGTTGCAGGACAAGGATTTAATTTAGGGATGCGGGACGTAGTACAACTTGCAGAAATGATTATTGAGCAACAATATAAAAATGCAGATATAGGTGCGGCTTCTTTTTTAAAACATTATTCAGAAATAAGGCAAAAAGATCACGATCAAACAATAGGTTTTACTGATAATTTAGTTAAAATATTTTCTACTGATTGGCTACCTTTGGCAGCAGCAAGAAGTATTAGTTTATCAGTAATGGATCATATTCCTGTTGCAAAATCATTATTAGCGAAACATGCAATGGGTCTATCTGGACGGTTGCCTAGAATTGGAAGTAGACAGTAACAATGGGTATACAAGAACGATTTGAAGTTATTATTGTTGGTGGAGGAATAGTTGGAGCAACTACTGCTTGTGCTCTGGGACATGCAGGTATTAATGTCGCGTTAATGGATATATTTAACCCTAAAAGACAATGGGAGGGTGGCTCTGTAGATTTAAGGGTTTCTGCTTTAACTAAGGCATCTCAGAATATATTAGAAACATTAGGTGTTTGGGACAATATAGTTCAGAGAGGAGTCTGTGCGTATAAGGATATGCGGGTATGGGATGCAAAGGCTGATGGTGAGTTGCATTTTGATTGCGCTGATACGCGATTTAATGAGTTAGGACATATCGTAGAAAATCGAGTGACTGTTGCTTCCTTATGGGATAAATTAGAAACATTACCTTCGGTTACTTGTATTAGTGATGCTAAAGTTTTACAAATACAAACGCTAGGAAAAAAGCGGCGCTTAATGTTGGAAGATGGACGGAGTGTCGATGCTGATTTGGTTGTCGCTGCAGATGGAAGAGACTCATCTTTACGTTCGATGGTAGGGATTGATGTAACCGGCTGGCCTTATCATCAGGATGGATTAGTCGCGACGATTACAACGGAAAAAAGTCATGAATTTACTGCATGGCAACGGTTTTTAGATGAAGGGCCTTTAGCATTTTTACCTCTTAGAACAGGACAGTGTTCGATTGTTTGGACGCTAAAAACAGAAACAGCTAAAGAATATTTACAGCTGAGTGATGCTGAGTTTTTAGAAAAATTAGAATCTGCTTCGGCTGGTATTTTAGGAAGGATGTTGAAAACAGGAGCAAGAGCAGCGTTCCCTTTACGCTTTCAATATGCCAATAGATATACGGATGAAAACTTTGCTTTGATGGGAGATGCTGCTCATGCTATGCACCCTTTAGCAGGTCAAGGCGCTAATGCAGGGTTATTAGATGCTGCTGCTTTAGCTGAAGTAGCTATTAAAGCCAAACAGGCAGGAAGACCTCTATCTAGTACAAAGTTTTTGAGACAATATGAGCGTTGGCGTAAAGGTGACAACTTGCTAATGATGTCGAGTATGGATGTTATCAATAAAACTTTTGGGGCAACCGCATTACCTATTGTTTCGTTACGTTCAACAGGAATGAATTTGGTTAATAACATACCTCTAGTCAAAAGTATATTCAATGACCATGCAATGGGATTAAGAAAAGATTTACCTTTGTTAGCAAGGCAACAGTGTTGTTGGTAGTTGAGGGTGTTTTTGTGTCCTCTCTCTCCTAAGATGTTTAATTTTAATTATAAAAAGAGGAAACACTATGACAGAAGTATTGTTTATTTTAGTGACACTATATGTTGTGTATGTGGTACATAGCTCTACCACTTCTAAGAAAGAAAAAAAATCAGGAAAAGAAGTTTTGGAAAAACCTGTTTCAGAAGCTAAAAAAAATCTTAAAAAAGAAAGTAATGTTGAGGTTAAGAAAGAAAAGACCGTTCCTAAGAAAAAAGCTGCAAAAAAAACAGTTTCAAAAAAAGAAAACATAGGGGATATGCAAATGCCAACAGGTACTATGCGTAACCCTGAAACAGGTGAGGAGGTCAATATAGCAAATAGTTATCGAATGCTTAGACGATGGATAAAAGAGGCGCTAGTTAAAGAAGGGTTGGTGGATAAAATTTATAAAACAAGTGAGCTGGATGCAGGTACTGTAAAGAAAATAAATAAAGCAATGAATAAACTTAAGAAAATGGATGAATATCAGTAGTGAAGAGTTTCTTTAGGTGTAGGAATGTTAAAGAATAAATAGGCCTAATTATTGAGTAAGAAAAAATTACCTTTATTTATGCAAGTTTAGGCTGAGTATTGTCTGGATTATGGAAAAATTAAAGTAGAGATCTCTCTATAATAAAAAAGATCTCTATTTTTATACGATCTAAGTATTCTGCATTTTTTTGCTGACATTTTGCTTAGAACCATCAGGATCATCCATGCAACCAGATAAACCAATAAGCATAAGAGTCATTGCTATGATAGAAATCGCTTTTTTCATTACTTCCTCCAAAAGATTATAATTATGATGTGTACTATACGTTAAGTACACATATTTATACCATGGGATTTCTTTAGATGCAACAGGTTGCTAATCCAACTTCTACAATAGTACGTGAGGGGGGGGGGGCGAATTTTTTTGTGACATGGAGTCCCATAATCTATCATGAGACGTGTGAAGGCGCGCTTAATGATGTAAAAAATGAAGTAAGGGTGCTGCTTATGTTTAGTTTATGGTTGGAATAAGGATTTTAACTGGCGATGTTTAGAATGTTCAAGCTATAAGCTATAGTAGGCCTCTGTGTTATGTGTTAATTCGATATTATTTATTTCTAAAAGCTAGGCGAGTTTCAAGCGCGCCACTGCTTACTTTTTGCATTCAGGGAACGTCCTGTCCCCAGAATGCAAAAAGTAAGCAGCAAATAGGCAGATCTATGTGTGACACACGAGAAAACAGGCAATACCTGAAATAGAAATGTATTCACATATCACTGGGTCGCCAAAAAAAAGTGACTGACGTAAACCAGGAAAGCATGAAACAACAGAAAGCACAATACAGAGCAGACTATCTTCAGCTGGCTCCCCGTTGAAGATAAGTTTGGACAAGGAAAGAATGGTTGTCTACTCAAATACATTAGAGTCAAATGAGCTGACATCTCTATTGCCTGGATCAATAGCATCTTCTTGGTGATGAAGCTATTGATCCTAGAAAGGATCTTTTTTGTGTACTGTAAAAAAAGTCGAACTAGCCTAATAGTGAAATTGAAGAGAATTAAGAAATTATTCAGTGGCCAGATACACAAAGTTTTTCGGCCTAACCTACGTGTTTTTTTGAAAATCGGTTGCTGACTTACTGAGTAGGCTCAAATTAATAATCAATGTGATTATTTCACATTTTCTTTTCACCTCTCTCTAATTACTTTGGCATCCCAATGAGGAATAAAAGTTTTACAAAAAAATTGAATCACATAATAAAGGTGTTACTTTGAGAGGGTGTAAACTAAAGGAATATAGCTTTTAAGTAGGGGAATGAAAGAAAATCAAAATAGAGGCCTATAAAGACCTCTACATTAGCTTAAAACTTACAACTGGATAGAAGAAGTTGAGCTAGAAACGTTTTGCTTAGAACCATCTGGATCATCCATGCAACCAGTTAAACCAACGATCATTAAAGTCATAGCTAATACAGAAATTACTTTTTTCATTTATTGTCTCCAATTTTTTTATAGTTATATACTGTGCTTAGTTTTAAGCACGGGCACTTTATACCATGCGGTTGGTGTCGAGGCAACACTAAATTGTCTATAATAAATTTATGTCGTTAGGGAGGTCAATGTTAATCGTTTTATCATGCCAAGTTGCATGTCCAATTGTTGACCATTCTCCGGAAAGATTAGACTCAAGTAAATTATGAACCCAATGGGAAGGGGCAGATATTTTTTTTAATTTTATATTGAAAGTTGTGGTATTTAAATCAAGTCCAATATTGATCCCCCAAAAAGCTGTCGTTTTCATAATAAATTTAGATAACCGCCAATTATCAATATTGGGAGTAACTGCAATATTGGCCCACATAGAGTGTACTCGTCCCCAGTTAGGTGATGCTAGTCGGCCTTCTGGAGTAACTAAGGGCAGCCATTTTTCTTCGCCTAAGCTATTTGTATAAGTAATAGCAAGCAGGTGGTTGTAGCCTTCAAAATGATCATGCAAATAAAGTGCGTGGGGTGTTATTCCAATGAAGGAGCCAGAATAATGAATAAATGTATTACTTACTTTAGATAATAGGGCTGATATTGCCGAAGACCTTGTATTTATATCTAGTCGATATATCAACCCATAATAAATACTGCTATTGATTTGAAGAAATAATAATAGAGTAAATATTTTACTAATTCGATGAATATTTCGTTTTGCTATCTTTGTTGATTTAGGTGGGAAAATTCGATCGTATAACGAATGTTGATAAACTGTATTATCGATTATGACACAACTCTCGTCACATGAAACTCGAGAACGAGAATCAGCAATGTTTCTATAGATTTTACATGCAATATGATAAATGCCGGGGATTTTTAAGAAGTAGCCAATGGGGAGTAAATAACGCATTTTAATGAGTATACGAGCATAAGTATCAACACCTGAATATACCTTGTTATTTTTATCTAAAGCAAATAGGTCAGTAAGAAGAGTTGATTCTGAAATACTGCTCAATGCTGAATATTGTTTTGCGTGAGTCTGTGCTCCTTTAAAATCAATACAATTGAAAATATCAAAGTGGTTAATCGTTAGCACTGTTTTAGAACATAAAGGGCATAGTTCATCATAAAAAACAGTTAAAGTGGTTTGCTTTGCTGTGAGGAAAGTGGCTATTTTTCTGTACCAAGAAAAAGGAGCCACTAAACTATAGAAAATGAGCATCCCAACTCCGAAAGGATAAATATTGAGCGTAAGCGCTATTCCTATATGTAACCCTGCTCCTACAAAAAAATAAATAGGCCTTAGGGTACGAAAATGAAATAAGAAAATAAAAGTAAATTGGAAGACAAAAATTATGTAGCCAATTGTTTTTTGAAAAAATTCTATGTTGAGTAACCATGACATATTAAGTGAAGAAACATAATATGGCATTGATGCAGGAAGCCAACCTCCTAAGCCATTTCGCCAGTGTTCTGCAAACATTTTATGTATGGCAGAATCAAAATAAAGAAAGCCTAGGCAAATGATGACAGGAAGATAATAGACAAGAATGGAAACATCTTGTTTGGAATATAAGGAATAATGTTTAAAAGGGTTTTGAAATTTATTAATTAAGTTGTCGATGGAAAAAGCCTTATCAATTGGCATAAAAACCATAAATAAGTTTGCGCCAATCATGAATAAATCAAAGCCACCGTCAAAATCACGCTGCATAGGTGTGAAATTAACAAAGAGTATCCAAAAAATATAATTAATAATGATTGATTGCTGACTACGGTAACCGACTGTTACAAAGCTAGCGATGATTGCCCAAAGACAAAGAAAAAATGGAATCATCGGAAATTCAACATCCAAATAAGGGATAGGGTCAAAAATCAGATGGTTAAAATAGAGTAAGAAAAAAATTTCTTGGAGTGTGACAAGACCAAAAAGTAAACGAAAAAGGCCAATACCTGTCGAGGGCGCTTTAGTAAAATATAAAGATGATATTTTTGAATGAAGGAGTTTATACATTATTCATTATAAAAAATGGTCAAAAACTCACTAATTATAAGGTAAATTAAATCAGGAAGGAATTTGGTGCTCCTGAAAAAAAGAAAACCGTATCAGATAAGCATCCGATACGGTTTTTTTACTAGCTTAAATGCTAATAAAGCTTATTCGTCATCTGGATGTTCTGCGAAAACCCACTTTACGAAGAAGTAGCCTGCAGCGATAACTACTACTGCTACAGCCATGCCTTCAGGCTCTTTTAACATTTCTACTACGTCTAAGATCGCTCCCATGAGTATCCCACCTTTTTTGTTGTGAATAAATAAATTGCCATGTCTCTGGCATTGGAGCCATATATGTTACTTTAGAATTTGCTAATGTCAAGAGAAATGTGATGTGTGAGCAATGATTATGTAATAGAAATGCTTTTGGTATAATTGTAAATTTATTCCATTTTAAAAAAAATATCCTTAATTTTTAAGGGGGATGTTTAGGAGGTAATTGATTGATTAATATAGATTCATTGTCATTTTCATATGGTCGAGATGGCTTTCAGCTTTCTATACCTCAGTTAACAATAAATGAAACTGAAAAAATAGCTATTATTGGGCCGAGTGGTTCAGGAAAGACATCATTATTGAAACTTATTTCCGGAATATTACTTCCTCAAAAAGGATCAATTTCAATTAATAATGTAATTATTAATCAATTTTCTGATGCAGAAAGAAGAGATTATAGGATTTCAAATGTTGGGTTTATTTTTCAAGATTTTGAATTACTAGAATATCTTGATACACAGGACAATATACTTCATCCTTATCGGATAACGCGGGCATTGACGTTAAATCCTGAAGTGAGGACTCGAGCAAATAATTTAGCAAAGGAAATGGGAATTCAAAGTAAAATGAAAAGTTTAACAAATACCCTCTCACAGGGTGAAAAACAGCGGACAGCTATTTGCAGAGCAATGTTACCAAAACCAAAATTAATTCTTGCAGATGAAGCAACGGGAAATCTTGATCCAAATAATAAAACTAGAATTTTAGATGCGTTATTTCGAAGTACTGATAAACAAAAAGCAACGTTAATCGCCGTAACACACGATCATGAGCTATTGGGACGATTTGATCGGGTGATTGATTTTAAAGACTACTGCCTACTTGATGCCGCATGATTGATAGTTTATACCTCGCATGGCGATATATTGTTTTCAATAGAAAAAAAACAATAACCCTCATCACTTGCATTAGTTTGATCACTTTTCTTCCTTTTGCTTTAAAAGCATTACTTAGTGAAAGTGAACATCAATTAATGTCCCGAGCTGCTACAACACCCTTATTGGTTGGTGCGAAAGGAAACTCACTAGATTTGGTGATGAACTCATTGTACTTTTCCAAGGAAGAGCCAGACTTTATCACTATGAAGTCTGCTGATGAAATTATAGACTCAGGATTAGCTCTTCCCATACCACTCTATACTCGATTTCAAGCAAGAGAGTACCCTATTGTTGGAACATCCTTGGATTATTTTGAATTTCGACACTACAAAATAGAACAAGGTAGAGCCTTTGCAATGTTAGGAGAATGCTTGATTGGAGCAGATGTGGCCAGTAAATTAAACTTGTCTATTGGAGATTCTATTCTATCTTCCCCAGAGAATTTATTTGACTTAGCGGGTATATACCCCTTAAAAATGGTGATAACAGGGGTTTTAGAGAAAACGAATTCTGCTGATGATAAAGCTGTTTTTGTAGATCTAAAAACAGCTTGGGTGATACAGGGACTTGGGCATGGGCACCAGGATGTTAAAAAAATGGAAGAGGCTGGTGCAATAGTAAACCAATCAAAAAATCTTGTCACGGCCTCCTCTAAAGTAAAGCAATACACAGAAATTAATACAGATAACCTAGAGTCATTTCATTTTCATGGAGACCCATCTATTTATCCATTAACAGCCATTATTACAATACCGCAAGATGATAAATCAGCAACAATTTTAAGAGGACGTTACTTGTCTGATCAGCAAGATCAGCAAATAGTTAGACCTAAAGAAGTTATTGAAGATTTACTAGGAAATATTTTTCGGATTAAAGATTTTATTGACGGCGTTGTTTTGGTCGTTGCTATCGCTATGATATTGGCGGTTATGCTAGTTTTTAGCTTATCTCTTCGTCTTCGCCAAAAAGAGATAAATACGATATTTCATTTAGGGTGTAGTCGAGCCACTGTGGTTCAACTTATTGCCGCTGAAATACTTATTATCGTATTAGCGAGTGGAATTTTATGCTATTTATCACTTTTGGTTTTGCAACATTATCAAGAAAATATTGTCCATACACTTTTTATTTCATAACAAAAACAGAACAATGATTAGATCAACTTTTTATTCTTTACGAAAATTACTTTTGGTTTCAGGAGTGATATTAGCTTCGGGTAATAGCAGAGCAGAAGAAGCCGCCGCTTTAAATATTGTTACCGTTAATTATCCCCTTAAATTCTTTGCAGAAAGCATTACAAAAGGGAGTGCGACGGTTAATTTACCTATGCCAGTAGATATTGATCCAGCATTTTGGTCTCCAAAAGCTGATGATGTTTCAGCTTTACAAAAGGCTGACGTGGTTCTTTTAAATGGAGCTAACTACGCTAAATGGTTACCTAAAGTATCTTTGTCTTTATTTAAAATGGTCAACACATCATCCCAATTTAGTGATCAATTTATCCCAATTGAATCAGCTATGAAACATAATCATGGTGTGGGAGGAGAACATTCACATACGGGTAATGCATTTACAACATGGCTTGATTTTTCTTTAGCCGAGCAACAAGCAACAGCAATCTTTAAGGCATTGTCAAAAAAAACGCCTAATTTAAGTGCAAGCTACGTAACAAACTTTATACCGCTACAAGAATCATTATTGGCGATTGATGCAGAACTCACTCAAATAGGGAGTTCGCTTAAAGGGAAGCCGTTACTTGGTTCACATCCAGTTTATCAATATTTAAAAAAACGTTACCAATTAAATTTACAAAGCGTACACTGGGAGCCTGAGGATGCACCTAGTAAAGAACAATGGGAAACATTGAAAAAAATACTTAAAAAACATCCGGCTAAGTGGATGTTATGGGAAGGTAAGCCAGCACCAGAAACAGTGACTAAACTAGAGGCATTAGGTGTAAAAAGTATCGTATTTACCCCTTGTGCTAATAAGCCTGAAAAAGGTGATTTCCTTAGTGTAATGAAAATGAATACAGAAAATTTAAAAGCAATTGTTAATGAGAAGTAAGTTTGTTCTTTAAAAAATGAGGAGAAAAATAAAAAAGCTTCCATCTGCCTTATGTTTTTAGTTTAAACAATAGTAGAAGAGGGATTGATGTCTTATTGGTTTTGTAAAGAATAGTACTCATAAAAAATATAAAGTAATTAGAGAGGGGGAAGGAATATGAAACAACCAAAAAAAGTCGTACTCAGTTTTATTTTTTTCTTAATATCAACGACAATCCAAGCAGATCATTTTCCAGTGGGGACTGATGTGCTGGCAAATTGTCATGGTTTTTTTGCTAGAGGTAAAGTAAAAAAACTATATAAAGAGCGTTATGTTGTTCATTTTTATAAAGATGCAAGGCCTGTGCATTGCACCCCATTTGCCTGGGATAGCATGTTTCTTGTAGCGTATGAGCCAATTGAGCAACATATAGCAAAACTAAGTTCTAAAGATAGTTTTTTTAGAGGGTCAAAAGAAGAAGTTCTTAAAACAGGGGATAAACTAAACGTATCTTATAAAGCATCTATTAAAGGAAGGTTTCTTGATAAAAAAGCGACAATAACTGTTGCGATTAAAGAAATTAATGCTAACGGAGCGGCGCAATTAGAAATAGTAGATGGAGAATTAGAAGCAAAACAAATTTTTCAGCGATGGGTCGGAACAAACTATGTGACTATGGATTTTTCTAGTTTACTAAAGGCTGATAGGTTGACTATTTTAAAAGTTGAAAAAAAGTAAATAAGTAGTGAGCAAAGGCTTATTTATTATCGGTGAGCATTATTATTTGTCAAATGGTAGAACTTCTTGAATGGATCTACTTATAAAAGAGGGACGGGCTGGAGAGAAACTAGTCCTTCCCGACAAGGGTGTTTACCAAGCATACTTTCTGGTCTAGTATAAAATACTTTGCCATCTATACTAAATTCTGTATTAGAGCCAGATATTGCCTGCACAAAAAAGAGCATATATCAGTTATTGGTTCTGGATTTTTTAAACTTTTTAAAATCTTGTATTGCCTTTCTTGCCACACGTAATCCTGCTTTTGGAAGACTTTTTGTATAACCATCAACAAATTCTTTCTTGATCATACTCTTTAACAGAAGGAAGTATTATATAAAGCTCTGTAGCTTTATTGAATTAATTCTTGTTTTCTTCAATGCTGTTATTGTTATTTTCTACATCACTTTTTCTCAATTGAGTTCACAGGGTTTTACAAAACGGTGACGTAGTAAAACTTGGGTGGAAACTGCTTTATTTCACTATTTCTAAATAGTCAGCATCTACAGTTGTAGATGTCCAATCTTTATCAACCTCACCCACAATTCTTATTTTTGTTTTTGGTGTAACCTTAAGCCCTCTGAAGTCTTTATTGTCTATTTCTACTTCAATTTCACCTGTGGAGTCTTTAAAGGTGTAATGTTCTGATCGGGTTTCTTTAATGATGAAACCCTCAAGAGTAATTTTGTCGTCATCTTTCATGCTGCCAATTGATTTAACAGTCGTTAAGCTTGATGTTGCACCTGGCCCAACAAATTCAGCATATGCACCTGTTGAAAAAGCAAGAGCGAATAGTAGTGTTGATAATTTATGTGTCATATATTTCTCCAGGTAAATAAAATGATTTGTTTTCTAAAATACTCTCAAGCAACTCCATTGTAAATGATCGATTTTTATAGAATTGAAAACTATATAAATCTAGCTTTTCAGTGGAATTACTTACCAATGCTTGGGACGTATGCGCTCCTAATTCGCCTAATAAGGTTATTGGTCAGATCAGTATATCCTATGGTTAATCTTAATAGTTTAGAAAATATAGTGATTACCCATTGTACAACTTGGATAGAGAGTACACGTTTTAATTCTGATACTGAGAAGATAGGAATTAATATAGGTGTCCATAAGTAGATGTATTTTTATTTTAATTGAAGAGGGTCTAAAACCTCCACTTAAGGAACCTCTGATCCAGTTGATTTGAATTTAGCACAGAAAAAACTGTCGCTATTTTTCACGAAGTGAGAGGTAATAGTTATTCTATTGTGCCGATTTTCGTTGAAAATATCGGCAGTTTTAGCAAGCTAAAAATAATTGGACTTGATCTTAAGGTTCCTTAAGAGAGGAGGCGTCATACTTAGATGTTCTATAACTTAAAATCTCATACTCGCTTGAACTCTGATTGTACGAGGCTCCACTGGATGAAAGTGAATATCATCAACACCTGAAGTTTCTCCGGAGAGTTGAGATTCATAGAAATATGTAATATCAGTATCACCTGAATCGAAAAGATTTAATACATTTAACTCAAGGCGGTAGTCTTTGTATCTATAGCCAGTTCCTAAATTGACTACTGTTGTTGAATCGGCAAACACGCTACCCTCTTCAGTAAGAGGAACGTCGTCGAAATGTCTGATCCGTAAACTTCCGAATACACCATTTGGCAAATCAATTGTTGCACCGCCAGAAATTGTTGTACCTACAGAATTAGGAATTTCTTTTCTATTAACAGGTACATTGGTAAATTCTGATTGAGTGAGAGCTATATCAAAATCAAGTGTTAACCAATCGACAGGCTTGTAATAATTAGTTAGTTCTAAGCCATAACGCTGGCTTTTTCCAGAAGGTTCTGTACCGCCTCCATCACCAACAAATACAAGTTCTGAATCTAACTCTAGCCACCAAAAAGAGAAGGTTGAAACCAAACCAGGTATGTATTGAGTTCTCAAGCCTACTTCGACACCACGACTTGTTACTAAAGGATCAACGGCTTTAACTGGATTGCTAGATTCTGGGTCAAACTGTATTGTTGTCCCTCTAGCATCATTACTATGAAAGCCATACCCTAGGTTTAGATAATATTCAGTATCGTACCAAGGTCCGACAACAAAACTTAGCTTAGGGCTAAATTGAGCATCGTTAGTCTCACCTGAATTGGCTGCCATAAGATGACTTTCTACATCATAAACATAAAAATCACCTCGAAGCCCTAAAATAGACTTGAATTTTTCTGCCCATTGAATTTCATTTTCACCGTACAAACCAATGCTCGTTTGATTGATTTTATGTTTCGAAACAGTACGGGTAATTGCTCTGTCTTTGCTTTTATGTAAAGCGACATTAGGAATGTCATCATGTCTGACTTGCAAACCAATGATGTTTTTAATATCAAACCCAAACCAGTCTTCATATTTTGTATGCTTAGCTACTCCGCCAAAGGTGTAACGACGATCTCTTTGTGTTATCTGATCGCCATTGACAGGGTCTTCAAGAAAATAAGTGAAATTGGAAAACAAGTTAAAATTAGAATATACACCATAGAGGGACAGTTCTGTTTCTCCGTATTCAGATTGGCGCCACCAGTTTCCTGACAAACTGTAGCGTTCTATATCTCCGCCTGCTGTATCATCAATAGTGCCTAATTCAGACAAACTCTGTTGATCAATTGCACGCTTTGGAATCTGCTCAGTAGAGTCCCAATTATTGTGGTATGCCGTACCGACTAATGAATATCCCTTATACCCGTCATCAGCTGTATAGCGAAGTAGACCATTAAATTTATTGATATTTTCATCACGCTCCCAAGGGCCTTCATAAAAATTAACTTCTGCGCCAAATAATAAATCACCTTTACCAAATTTGTATGAATCAGCTAACACCCCCCGGTAATAACCATCTTCTCCAAAGCCAAATTTTGCGAGTCCTTTGTCCATACGATGTTTTGTGTGGAAATGAACATAACCTGCAGATGAAAAATCTCCCATTTCTGCATGATAAGGCCCTTTTCCAAATTCAACAATATCGACTAATTCAGGAATAATACTATTTAGATCTAAATAACCTTGCCCATGTCCGTGGCTCGGTAAGTTCAAAGGCACTCCATCAACCATTCCCGAAAAATCAGTTCCGTGGTCTAGATTAAATCCTCGTAGAAAATATTGATTCGCTTTTCCGCTACCGCTGTGTTGAGTGGCCATCATGCCTGGTACAACTTCAACTAATTCTCCAGGACGAGATAATGGACGAAATTCAAATTCGGGTTGCCCTATAATACCCGAAGAGGCTGTGTCGGTTTGGCCTATCAAATCTGATGCACGACCAGTGACTTCTAAAATACCTAAATCTGAAACAGCTTCAGCTTCATCTTGAGTATGTGCATAGGCTGGAAGGGCTGAAAAAAAACTGATTATGGAACAAGTTACCCAGATAATTTGTTGAATACGAAAATGTTGACTTACTTTCATTTTATGACTCTGTAGCTTTTACTTTGGCGGGATAATAACAAATAGGAGGCAACAGAAACATGACAAAATGATTACAAATTTGTCATGTTTGAATAAATACTCGCGATATTTTTGTATAAAATAAAAGGAGAGTATTTTTTTTAAAGACAAGTCGATGTTTTTGATTAGAAATAGTCGCTAGTCAAAAACTTAAATTATTTGAATAAAAAAACTCCCTTATATTACCTAGGGGATATTTAATTGATATACTCATCGTTAATATAAGATACTAAATTTTCAATATTGGAGTATGAAATGAGTGTGTTACAAAACTTAATTGAAAAAGGAAAAAAACAATTTGATTTGACCGAGGTGGCAGACCGAGACAGTTTGTCTGAATTAACAAATCAGCTACTCAATTTACCGAATTTGTCGCTTGAGGAGTTAAAGCAGGCTGCAATGGAGGAGGATACGCCGCTAGAATTTAAGATTGCGGCGAAGTTGGTTGATTCACGTAGGTTTATGTTATCAAATAAAAAACCTCTGCATATTGGGGTGGTATTTGCTATGTGGGGTGAACATAACAGATTACTTCCAAAAAGTGTTGATAATCCAAATGGAGAGAATTCATTACGAGTGAAGTTACAACAGCTGGAATGGATAACACGAGATACCAATGTTAACTGGACTGTCTATGCTGTAGATGACGGTGATCCAAACGATAGCGGAGCAATAGTTGCTAGTATTGCTGCAGAGCATCCCTTAGGTGATCATGTCAAGGTATTATATTTAGCCAAAGCTGTGCCAACGACTACAGGGTCGTTGGCGGCTTTAGCATCAGCAGATGACTCACGGAAGGGAGGAGCAATTATATTTGGCTGTATGCAGGCGATAGAAGATGGTGTGGATGCAGTGATTTACACTGATGCTGATAATTCGGTGCATTTGGGACAAATTGGTCTAGTATTAAAACCTTTTTTGCAAGATGATATTCGCGTTGTTTTAGGTAATCGTAAACACCCAGAAGCCGTTTTAGTGAAAGTGGAAGGGCGTTGGGGTATTGGTATTAAAGCGTTGCGCCATATGCAGCGCATGATTGGGCAAGCTATTTTTTCACGAGATATTCGAGACACTCAAGCCGCACTTAAGCTGTATGAAGCAAAATTTTTAAGTCAAATCATTCAAAATCCAACGGTATTTGATTTTTCATTTGATACCGACTGGATTTTAGCAACGCTTGCAGCAGAAGAATCCTTTGTGAAAGTTCCCTTTGCTTTTATTGATTCTGCTGCTGAGTCAGCTTCTATTGCTCAAGGACCAATGACAACGTGGGAAATATTGCTTAAAGGGTTGGTAAAGGCTGTGAGAAAACATGGCGTTCCACATAATGAGGCAATGGCGCGGGTATTGGATGAAGAAATTCTTAGTTCGGCTGATTTAGATGCAATTATTAATCATTTACCGCAAGAGTTGGAGAATGTGAGTGAAGCTGATTTAGGTAATCCTAATGTTATGTCACCAGAAGCAATGAAAGAATGGATTCATGAAAGACGTAAAGAAGCAGGGCTAATTTAATAATTGATATGATCTTGGGGCTGATAAGGATGAAGATTTTTATCGGTCAGTTTTTAACTGATGGGCTGGTTGCTAAAATTGTTGTGTAACTCTTGTTATGCACCCATTTCAGTTTAAGGTCATGGGGAAGCGTATTTGTACAGTAGTTCCTTGGCCTAATTGACTAGATATTGAAATATTTCCACCATGTAGATCCATAATTGATTTAACAATAGCTAAGCCTAGCCCAGAGCCTTGGTTATCTCGATGGCGTGATTTATCGGCTCTAAAAAATCGGTCAAAAATGTGAGGTAAGAAATCAGGTGAAATGCCTTCACCAGTATCACTGATAGTGATTGTGACAGTATAAGAAGATGAGTGCTTTGCTGACAGGGTGATAGAGCCTTGTGATTTTGTATAACGTAATGCATTTGAAATTAAGTTGCTGAGAATCCGGCGCAGTAAACTGGGGTCTGCATATAGATTAGTTTGATTAGCATTACACACAATGTTTACTTGTTGATCAGAAGCTAGGCCTTCATAAAAATCTTTGATTGCTTGAAATTCATCTTCAAGTTTTAAATGAGCACAGTTAACTTCTGTTTTTTGGTTTTCAGCCCTGGCTAGAAATAACAACTCATCAATCATTCTGGCAATTCTGGAATATTCTTCCATGTTTGACTCTAGAATAGCGCGGTATTCTTCAGCATCTCTATTGCGGGACAAGGCTACTTCAGACGCCCCCATTAAATTATTAACAGGAGTTCTTAGTTCATGAGCTAAATCAGCTGAAAATTGAGATAGTTGACCAAAAGATTGATCTAATCGGCCAAGCATTTTATCAAAAGCTTTAGCTAATAATGCTATTTCTCTGGGCCATTGTTCTGAGTCGACTCGTTCATTTAATTGGTGAGCATTAATATTTTGTATTGACTCGGTAATTTTGTGTAAAGGACGTAATCCTCGACGCGTTATCAAAAAACCGGCAAGACCAGAGGCTAATACGCCAAAGAGAAGTACCCCTGAAAGTGTTTGGTGATATTCTGATAGTAAGGTTTCATCAGGTGCTAATTCCAGCACTGCGTGCAAAAGTAACGTGGAAGGCTGATTATTATTTTGGGTTATTACCCAAGTACTCCCTAATAGAAATAGCTGATTATCCTCTGATTTTACTTTGATAATTGTTATATCATCTGGGTTGTTTTTATTTATTATTGGAAACTTTAGGGAAGAAGGTAAGGGTAGCATTGCTGCTGATTCCACTAGTAAGTTATTCTGATTATCAAGAATGCGAACGAAGACATGATGAGGGATGCCAGGGTGAATGGCAGACGAATGCGGCATTTGGGAATGATGGTGCTCAACATCAATTAAGTCACTTAACGTTTCGTTAAAGACTGCTGAGGTTTTGAAATAGGCTCTTAGGTCGGTAATTTTGGCAGAGAGTAAATTATGGTGTTCTCTATGTAAATGCCCCAGAACAGACCAGTAAAGTAATCCTGATGCAATTAATAAAACACTAAATGTGGTAACGGCGTACAAAATAGCGAGTTTGCTTGCCAGTGACTGTTGGGGGGGGGATTTAGTTGCGTTGTTCAAAGGAATATCCTACGCCGCGGATAGTATGAATTAACTTATTCTCAAAAGGGTCATCAACCTTGTTGCGTAGTCGTCTTATGGCAACATCAACAACATTAGTATCACTGTTAAAATTTATATCCCAAACCTGTTCAGCAATAACCGTTCGAGATAAAACTTCTCCAGGATGACGAGCCATTAATAATAATAATTGAAATTCTTTAGGGGTTAGATCAATGCGAATATTATTGCGTGTGACGCAGTGCTTGACTGCGTCAATTTCCATATCGGCGCATTTTATTTTTTGAATTTCTGTCGCAGTGCCTCGTCGTAATAATGACTGAATTCTTGCTAATAATTCAGAGAAGGCAAAGGGTTTGACCAAATAGTCATCAGCTCCCAGTCCCAGACCTTTAACTCTATCTTCGACTGAATCTCTAGCAGTGAGCAATAAAATACGTGTTTGAATATCTTGGTTTCTGAGTGTAGATAAAACGGACCAGCCATCCATTAGAGGCATCATCACATCAAGAATAGCTAAGTCGTAACTGATCTGCTGCAGGGCATTTAAACCATCAACACCATTTTCGGCAATATCAACAGTAAAACCATTTTCTTTTAATCCTTTGGATAAAAAAGCAGCGGTTTTTTTTTCATCTTCTATGATTAAAATACGCATAAAAAAAGCTAGGATTTTGTGTCATCTACTCGTTCTTGTCCAATCGATTCTAGTTGGAAAATTTTCCAATTACCATCTTGTGGAGATATTTTAATATTAGCACGGTAAAGGTTTTCACGACGATGTTGATGTCCCCAATGGATAACTTCACCAACCACCAGCCACTCACAATCGAATAAATGACTATCATCTAGAGATGATATGCTTTCTGTTAAGTTTTTAATTTCAATATTTTTTACTTTTGACCAAGCTCCGTCTTGGGCTAAAAAAGATTGTCTGTTTTGTAGATAAAGTGTTTCTCGTAATTCTCCACTTACACTATCAGCTAATTGGTCGTAAGCAGCCTCTTCTTGGGTTGATTCAAATGCTTGATAAACATTCCATAACAGTTGTTTCATCACTGGCTTTGCTTTTTCCTTATCAAGGCTTGTTCCATTCGTAGATAGGTTTAGCTTGCCGCTTTTGATAAGTGTATAACTGGCGGTAAAGGTTAGGATTACGGCAATTAATTGGCCATAAGGTTTCAACCGGGGGTTAATAAATTTGCAACTGAAAAGTGATAGAACTAGAAAGCCAATAATGCCAAATAACCAAAAATATTGAAAAAAGTTATTGTTTTGTTCAACAGGGACAAGAGTGGTTTTTTGTGTGTCAGATAATTCGGGTAGGTCAATATCAGCAAGCATATTTTCCCATTCGAATATGGGATAATTGGGAGTGACATAACTATCAAATAAACCAGCAGGATCATAAGCTCTGATAGCGACTCGTTTGATTTTTTCGTTAAAAAGATTCCATTGCCATTTTACCGTTGCAGGTAATGCTTTGGTTTGATAAGTGATGCTGACTCCAATCAATGTGGCTACTTGTCGTTGGGCTTGTTGTGGTTCATATGCCTGAATGTCAGCGGCTCCCATTCGAATATAGTCTACTCGGTCTAATGTTGGTGTAAGCTTTGTATTTTCTGCACTTACCTGATTTTTTGCTAATAAAAATTGGCTGACTTTTTGTTTAAGTGATGCAAACTCATCAGGGAAAATCATTACCTCATCACGTAACCCTAACTCAGTCCAGTTAGCCATTTCTTTAATTCTGACGACGATTTCACTTTTAATTTGTCGTGGTTCAAGATATAGAAAAGCCATGACAGGGTCATTATGATCTCTTTTTAGTTTTGGATTAAGAAAGTGACTATACCAAGGGTCTTGCCAATTGAGACTTAGTGTTTCTGCATTGGTTAATACTCCGTGATCAATGATGGGTAAGCCTTGGTGAGAGACGGTGATAATGTATTGTTCTCCAGCTTGATTGATTAACTTGAAGTCTGGATTGATTTCAAGTTTTTGCGGAGGGGTATCACTTGAAAAAGGAAAGAAAATATTTATCACAGAACTTGATTTTGAAGCAGCTGGTTGTCGTTGATCGCTTATTTCCTTGGGTTTTTTAATACTAGGAGATAGTTGCTGTGTTGCTGTTTGTATTTTTATGGCTGAAAGTGCAAACGAATCAACTGTATCGGAAGTATTATTTTGTAGTTGAGCGATAGCACTTGAGGCCATATTTATGGTGACATAGACGCCGTCATCTACTACGTCAATTGCAATACGAGTAGATACATCTTCGATAGTAACCCCCGAGTTCCAGTCTGCAAGGGCTAAATTACTTGTAGTTATAAAGTACAAAAAAAATAGAAACCCAGCGTGAGCAAGGTTGTATGCGCTTAATTTGGCGCTATTTGATAGCATATTAGATAAGTGGGTTAGTCTTCTTGAGAATTTGATTTTTTATTATAACGATAGATGAAAAAACGAACGATGGTGTAAGCCAATAGAAAAAGAAGAATCAAATATAAATAAGGGAGTAGTGATGACCAAAGGAATTCAGATCCTATTCCTACTCGTAAAGGAATTTGGATTTTATCTGCGAACATATCATCGCCAACTGAGGCAATTAATGCATAATGGCCTGGTTTTGGGAAGTTAGCTTGGATTTGGGCAACACCCGTTTTATACGTTTGGGCTGGAGTTGAAGCAAGAGTTGCTCCTACAATTCTCTCTCCACCTTCGGGGTTTTCTAACAACTCGACTACACTCATTCCAACAGGTAGTTGACGTAAATCACGGTCAAGAAAGTCTATGGCTAGAAAACTAGAGCCATCTTCTGGAAGCTCTTGGCAAAAACGTTCAAAAGTATGTCTTTTTTTATCGGAGTCTTTTTTAGGTTCTTGATAGGCAGTTAAATGAACAATATAAAAATCTGTTGTAATTAAGCATGATAAGGATTTTTTGGGATCTGATAAAGAGGGAGACTGAGCGAGTCCCGTTTGTTGGAACCCCATTATTAAAAAAACAAATAGAAGTCCATTAAGAAATGGTTTTTTCATGACGTCCCCTGCCTGTGGGTTATAAATATAATTAAAAGTGCGTTTATTTTGTGATTTCGAAAAAGAATTTCCCTGTAACAATGTGTCCATCTTCTGATTGAACCCGATATCTAACACCATATCGTCCCGGTGTTATTGGTTTAAGAGTTGCACTAAGGTGTGATTTATCCATCATTTCTAACTCGCCATCTCCATTGTCAACACGCTCTCCTTTGCTGTTAACTACGGCTAGAGATGTATATTTAGGGCCAACACCAGCATCAAACCATACGTCCACTTTGCTAGGTATTATGTTGGTTGATTCTTCTTTAGTAGGTGTTGACCTAACCATAATGGCATGGGCGGAGACCCATTGGCTCCATGTTATTCCTACAGTCAATAACAAAACTAATACTTTTTTCATAATCTTAATAAATATTTTTTAATTTTTTAACTCAGACATTACAGCAACGGCATCTCCATTTTCTTGCCATTCTGTCCAGAAAAATCGAAATCCATCTGGTGTGCCTATTATTCTTGGATGAGACGGTTCGGCTCCATCTGCGGTTAAGCGATGTTCTTTTAGCCAAGACTGTCCTCCATCTTCGGAAAGTTTTGCCATTACCTTTTTATTTTCGGCAATCCCAGTGGTATAAACAATGCCTATATGATTGTCATTTATAACAGCAATATCACCTGAGGCACTGGTTTTATCACCCAACATGATTGGTGCGATATTTTTTGTGGGTAGTTTTGATTGGTGGTAATACAATCCTCTATTGCTTTCGTTACCATTCCAAATAACACTATGCAAAACAGTTTTATCTTCAAGTTGAGTGGTAGAAATCCCTCCTCCCTGGTGAGGACAACCCACAAACTCCCATTTAAAAGGCCAGACAGCGCCAAGTTTTTTCCATGATTTACCTGTATCAAACGAAGAACTCAGCATCATATCACGAGGGCTATCATCACGGTAAAGTACATGGATATTGCCTTTTGAATCAGCCGTGATATTACTCCAACAACATGTGCAGGCAGTTGCTTCTAAACTATTATGATATATCCATGGGGTATTTTCTGTTGTGGTTTGAAAACTAGCATAATGTAATCCTTGAGTATCTCCAGCTTCTTCGCGATCATCTAACCAAGTGAGATGAAAATTACCTTGTTGATCAGCTGTTATATCAAAATATCCTTGATCAATTTTTGAGTATTTATCACTGAGAGGACTAGGAATTTTGTTCCAAGTTTTTCCTTTGTCTAATGATAGAGCCGCTGAAATCTTGCCTGTCCATGGTTCCCCTCCTTTTGTTTGCCAAATAGCCATTACTTTATTGCCTTTAGCAGCAACTTGAAAATCATTTCCTCTTTTTGACTTCTTAACAGGTGCAATATTTTGATTAACTGTCACTGGTTTTGACCATGACTTTCCTGCATCTAATGAATTGATGTATTGCAAAACAATGTGTTGAGATTTTTTATCAGTGCCTGAAAATAAGGCGTGAATAGAATTGTTTTCTGCAAAAACATCTAAAGTATGAATTGTTTGCAAACCTGTGTCAGCAAAGTTTTGAATCGTTTTTGCATGTTTTATTTGAGAGCATGATGATAAGAAAAGTACTATAAAAAAAGGAAGTATGCTGGATATTACTATTCCTGAGGGTAGTGTTTTATTTTTGTGTTGAGTAAGTGAAATAGCCATTTCAATATTTATTGTTTTAGTTATTCTTAAGTGCTTAATGTCTTAAAAGCAGGTGGTTTTACCATAGTAGAAGCTTTTACATCGATTAAAATTCAACTTTGTTGCAGAATGCAGCAGTCTATATTAGATAATATTTGCACGTCAACTGTAAGACAGCATGATACCGGAGAAGTTTATTTTATGTACCTAGTGTCTGAACGGAAACTCTGAAAACTTTGGCCGCTGTGGAATTCAGAGAAAACAATAATTTGAAGGTTTTCTAAAATTGGAGCCTACCCCTATATATATTCAAATAATGCTTATATTCATGATTTATCCAAAATCTTCAAATAGAATAAATCTCTGTACCCTTTACTCATCAGGGTCTATGACGTCTCGCTTCGTGGGAAATAGTGACCATTTTTTCTGTTCTAAATTCTAATCGACTTAACCAGAGGCTCCTAAAGAGTATTTGGTAGTGTAACTCTTTGTGTTTGAACTATTTTTTATATTCTTAAAAATAAGCTTTATTTTTTTGTCAAGGAATGGTAAGGTTTTAGTGTGGAAAGGCTTTAAATATATGATTTTACTACCTCTTTATAACTCTTGATTGCTAATTAGGTCACTTTTGATCTCCATAAACTCTTCAATAGCTAGTAAGTTATCCGTTCTAAATAAGACGACAGCACAAACGTATATAAAAATATATCTTAGGAATCATCTTTTTTATTACTTTTTAAATCAGAATGATAGTCATTTTTCTTCATTTAAACTGCCTTGTCTATTGCCTTTAAGTCCAATAGGCTTACAAGATTAATGATGATATATTCAAATATTGTTGTTAAATTATTAACTAGAAATCAAGCATTGATAATATCTTTGGGAATAATATTATGCGGATAATAACTCTTAGGCCAAGTACTTGGCGAACATTTTCACTCATTGTATTGATGGTTTTTACTCAAGCAGGAATTGGGGTTAGAAATGCTGAAGCTGCTGTGGGTGAAGTGACGTCTGTCATTATCGACCAAGAGGGTTGGAATATGACGGTTTCTCTTGAAGGTTTTAAAAAGCAAGGGGGATATTTTCTAGATCCAAATGGGATACCAAAGATAAAAGTTAAGGTGTTTTCAGAGGGGTTTGATTCTAATGGAAATCCTGTCGTCGTTGAGAGATCATTAATTGTTACTAAAGCCGTTAGGAAAATATATCCTAATGATCTTGAATTTGAAGAAACAGATACAAATACTGGATTAACTGTTAAGTTGGCACTTAACAAACCTATTTATAATGATGATAAGCAGGGGGGAGTCGGTACTAGTGGACAAGCTCCTATTATTAGCTTTTCTTCCGGATGGTATCAAGATACCGGTCCCGATGGATCTAGTCTTGATGCACTTGAAACTACGGTTACCGCAGTCAATGAATCTAATCTAGATTACCCTAAAGTCATTGGAAACTGGGCTTTGCCTGGATGGGGAATAGTAAAGGAAACAGTTGATTTGGAAGCTGTTTTTTATCATGCTTATGTAAAAAATCAACAGCCAGTAGCTTTGGTTGAGTTTGATTTGACAGATACTAGTGGTAATCAGGCATCATCAAAACTAGTGAATAATTTAACGATTAGTGCTAAAAACGATCTCAATAAAGTCTTAGTTTATTCGGCGACAATGGAAACGGAGTTTCTTAATTCGGGCGAAAAGCTAAAAGCAAGGTTTAGAGCTTACCCATGGGTTGGAGATGAAGACTCAATTTTAGATAGTGATTTGGGTACGGAAAAACCTAGTCCGCTTTATGGGCCACTTTATTTATTGAACGATAAAGACAACCTTTATGGTCAATCTGTTGCTTATGTTGATATAAATGGTGATGATACAACCGGCTTAGTCGCGGAGGCTGATCAAAGAGAAATAGCAAAAAATGCCCCCTTTCAAACGATTGCTGCAGCCATTTCGGCTATAGCTACATTTAACCAAGATAATTATGGTAGAACTGATCCTTCTGGGTCAGTTGTACATCTGAATAATGGAACTCATAACTGGATAGGGAGTTCATTCGGTCAGTTTACTACTGGAAATACTTATTTAACAATTACTAAATCGGAAGAGGCTGATAAGGCATCAGTCATACTAAGTTCTACAGGCACAAATAATATATTGCGAGTTCCTTTTGTTAAAATCCAGGATTTGACCATTTCTCGAACTTTAGCAAATGCTACTGGAATTATGTTTAGAGGCATTGAAGATTCAGTTTTGTGGATTGATCAATGCACGGTAGAAGGGTTAAATCACACTGGCCCGAGTTTTTTTCTTTATGGAAATGTCTATTTTACTAATAATATTATCAATAATGCTAAGTCCATATTTGGGTTTGGTGTGACGAGTCAGGTTGCTTCATTAATAAGAAGCAATAAAATAAACCGCTCAGGTCGGTTACAGCCTTATGTTTTATTGGGTAACCAGTTTGTAGATACTAGAGTAGTTCTGGATGGAAATAACTCGAATATACCCTTATTTGATAATACAGTTATTGCCTACAATAAGTTCCTTGATCTCAGTAATTTTGCGATTAGTTTTGCCTCTACTCAAAATATAGAACATGGTTTTGCTTTGGTTCAAAATGTAATAGAACGTTCTGGAGTTGGACCATCACCACTTCTTCAAGTGTCAGGGGATAATAGTTTAACGACCACAAATCATGTTGTGATGTGGCACAACACCTTAGCAGGAGAAAGGAGCAATATATTTTATAATGATGTAGGGACTCAACCTTATCGTCAACAAAATATGAATGTTGTCGGTAATATTATGAATGAATTTAATATTAAATCGGATACTTTTCTTCATCCAGTAGAGGGGCCGAATGCAGCACGAGTAGGTAATTGGGCTGTGCTATATGGAAGTGGACATTATGGAAACTTGAGTCATACGGGATCAACTTCAGACGCTTTTCAATATGAGTTTTTTGGTCTTAATTCAAAATGGAATATAGACCCTTTATTTATTCATGACGCTTCTTTTGATACAGGTGATCAAAGCGGAAATGGCGATTATGGTATTCAAGTGAATTCGCCTGCGGATCATTTGATGAATAATGAGCAGGTTTTACCTTATGATTTGAACGGTATTATTAGGCTTAATAATTGTCGTGGAGCGGCTGGAGCTTATGAAAATGATTTGATAGACGTTTTTTGTGCAATACCACATGAAATTACGACAAACCATCATGGCTTATTGCTTTCTTGGAGGTTTCCAAGTGGGTCGTTAACGTCTTCTTATAAATTGTTTCGATTAGGTAATGGTGAGGCTCTAACAGTGACAGAGGGGAATCACTTTTTAGATAACGGAATTAATATATTACAAGAAAACAATATCATTGAATATGTTGTTGAGGCATATGATGAAAATGGAGTGAAAACAGGGCAGATTAATAAACAGTTTAACCCCCAAGGAAATATTGCTCCATCTGCATTGGCAGGTTTAGATCAAAACGTAATCGATAATGATCTTAATGGAAGTGAAGTGGTTGTGCTAGATGGAACTCAATCAGTTGATCCTGATGGAGAAATTGTAGAATATATATGGCTAGAAAATGGAGTTGTTATTGCTAATGGTATTTCGCCTCAAGTAAATCTGTTACTTGGGTCGCATTTAATTACTTTGAAAGTGATTGATGATATCGGAGCAGCTGCAACAGATACAGTAACAATTAATGTGAATAAGCCGTTGGAAGCTAAAGCGGGTATTGATCAAATAATAGTAGATATAAATAATGATGGTTTCGAAACTGTCATATTAAATGGTTCAGAATCTATTGCCACAGGCGGGACAATTACAGCTTATAAATGGTTTAAGGCAGGTAATTTATTGGCGACAGGCGTGCAAGCAAATATCGACTTAGACGTAGGAATACATCAGATTACGTTAGAAGTGACAGATAACAATGGAAAAACTGCAACTGACGAAGTGACTATTACTATCAATGCATTAGAGCAGATACATAGTCTGTTAGGTGAAGGCAGCGACCAAGAAGTTTATAGTAATGGTAACAAAAAATGGGTAGGTCAACCTTCTGCTCGTGTAGGAGGGGCTTTGTCTTCACAGGACGCTGCATTTGTTTTGGTATTTAAGCTTCCTGAATTAGGAGCGAACGAACAAATTACTGCCGCTTCATTAGATGTTAACTTACTATCGATAGCTAGTACCCCAGAGGGTGGTGTTGATCTTTACGGTCTTGGGTTTAGAACAAACCCTACTGTTTTGGCTTCAGATTATTATCAAGGTGCTTATGGAACTGATCTGACAGATGCAACTCCTTTACAAGATGATTTTGTTACTCAAACGAGCCTTGTTGGGTTGCAATCAATTGATACAATAGGTCAAACAAATCTTATTAGTTATATTAATGCTCAATATCAATCAGGAGCGAAGGGAGGCGACTACTTGTTTATTCGCTTGAATCCAGATGTGGCTGATGTCAGTAGCTATCGATATTGGGAATTTGCTACAGCAAATTCGAATCAGGCTCCTGTATTGAAAGTGACAGCTGGGCATATTGATTCAACCTTACCCCAAGCCAAAGCAGGTGCAGATCAAACAATAGTTGATACAGATAATGATGGTGTCGAAACTATTAGCTTAAATGGATCGGGATCAAGTGATAGTGACGGGACGATTACAACGTATAAATGGTTTAAAGCGGGAGTATTATTGGCGACAGGCGTGCAAGTAAATGAAGTCTTACCCGTAGGAGTCCATCAGATTACGTTAGAAGTGACTGATAATAGTGGAAATAAAGCTACGGATGAGGTGACTATTACAATAAATCAAGGCGTTAATTCAACTTTACCTCAAGCTAAAGCGGGAGCAGATCAGACCATAGTTGATGCAGATAATGATGGTGTTGAAACTATCAACTTAAATGGATCGGGGTCAAGTGATAGTGATGGGACGATTACAACGTATAAATGGTTTAAAGCGGGAGTATTATTGGCGACAGGCGTGCAAGTAAATGAAGTCTTGCCCGTAGGAGTCCATCAGATTACGTTAGAAGTGACTGATAATAGTGGAAACACAGCAACAGATGATGTGATTATCACGATAAAAACAAACTCTGATCAGGTAAATACATTGTTGGGTGAGATCAGTGATCAAGAAGTATATAGTGGAGGTACTAAAAAATGGGTAGGACAGTCTTCTGCACGTGTGGGAGGGGCTATATCTTCGCAGGATGCTGCATTTGTTTTGGTATTTAAGCTTCCTGAATTAGAGGCGAATGAGCAAATTACTGCTGCCACATTAGATGTTGATTTATTGACGATAGCGAATAGTCCAGAAGGAAACGTTGATCTTTACGGCCTAGGGTATAGAAACAGCCCGACCGTTTTAGCTTCAGATTATTATCAGGGGGCTTATGGTACTGATTTGACAGATGCAACTCCTTTGCAAGATAATTTTGTTACTCAAACAAGTCTAGATGGTTTGCAATCAGCTGATACAACAGGCCAAATAAATCTTGTCAGCTACATTAATGCTCAATACCAATCAGGAGCAAAGGGAGGCGACTACGTATTTATTCGTTTGAACCCCGATGTGGCAGATGTGAGTAGTTACCAGTATTGGGAGTTTTCTACTGCAAATTCGAATCAAGTTCCAGTTTTAACAGTTACAAAAGGTAATGTCGATTCCACCCAACCTCAAGCTGAAGCGGGTACTAATCAGACAATACTTGATGCAAATGATAATGGTTTCGAAACTGTCACCTTAGATGGATCAGGGTCAAGTGATAGTGATGGCACGATTACAGCATATAAGTGGTTTGACAATGAAGGTACGTTATTAGCGACTGGTGTACAAGCGACTATAGTCCAACCGCTAGGGATAAATAAAATTACCTTAGAAGTGACTGATAACAGTGGAAAAAAAGCAACGGATGAGGTAACTATTATTATAGCGTTGTTTATTGATTCAAATATACCCCAAGCCTTTGCAGGTGTGCCACAGACAGTAATTGATGCCGATAACAATGGTGTTGAAACTATTACCTTAGATGGCTCAGGGTCAAGTCATATCAATGGAATAATTACAACGTATAAATGGATTGAAGACGGTGTCGTAATTGCGACGGGTGTTCAGGCGAACGTAGTATTATCATTGGGTGTTCATCAGATTACATTAGAAGTGACTGATAATAGTGGAAAAATAGCGACGAATGATGTGATTATCACAGTAATAGCAATTTCTGAACAGGTACATACACTTTCAGGTGAGATTAGTGATCAAGAAGTCTATAGTGAAGGTGGGAAAAATTGGATAGGTCAGTCTTCATCTCGTGTAGGTGGAGCATTATCTTCACAGGATGCAGCATTAATTTTGGTGTATAAACTTCCTGAATTAGGAACGAATGAGAAAATAAATACGGCTACATTGGATGTGAATTTACTGAAGATAGCAAATAGTCCAGAGGGAAATGTTGATCTTTATGGCCTAGGTTTTAGAGACAATCCTACCGTTTTGGCTGTTGACTATTATCAAGGTGCTTATGGCGCTGATTTGACTGATGCAACCCCCTTACAAGATGATTTTGTCACTCAAACAAGTCTAGATGGTTTGCAATCAGCTGATACAACAGGCCAAACAAATCTTGTCAGCTATATTAATGCTCAATATCAATCAGGAGCAAAGGGAGGCGACTACGTATTTATTCGTTTGAACCCCGATGTGGCAGATGTGAGTAGTTATCACTATTGGGAGTTTTTGACGGCAAATTCAGGCCAAGCTCCAGTTTTGTCTGTTACGATAAAGCCAATTTAGTTTTGCCTTATAAGTACCCAAGCAAAATTGTCAAACTAATTTTACTTGGGTACTTATTATAAAATTGAGTTAGAAAAAGTATTTAATTTAATGGATTGAAAAGTAACTAAGGTTAGTTATAATCAAAAGCTCTTAAAACAAGATGCTTTATGTGCTTAATAAGGAGCAACAGTCAGAAGTTTGTTTTTGGAAAATGTATGAATATGCTGTAACGATAAGATACATAGAAATAATGACTTAATATTTGATGTAAAGGGTTTAATTACTGCTAAAAGAATAGTAGACATCTTTCCTAAATAGGTGAATACCTAAGGTTAACAAGAGCAGAAACCAAATGCCAAGTTAAAGAATAGTTTTTATGTTTTCCGCGATAAACATCTTTGATAATTCTAAATATTTTGCAACGCCCGTTCACATTTTCAATGAAAATATGCCGCTTTGATAGTGATTTATTATGGGCTTTGTCTGCCTCTGTTAAACACAGTCCCTTTTTCTTTTTTATAGGAATCT
>JAGLDH010000025.1 GCA_023145835.1 Methylococcales bacterium | reverse complement strand
CTCCAGTTCCAACGGCTCAACAGCCTCCTGGTGCACAGCAGCCGGGCTTTATCCGGCAAGTTTCAAATGGTGGAGGGGGGAGGATTCGAACCTCCGAAGTTTTCACCGTCAGATTTACAGTCTGATCCCTTTGGCCACTCGGGAACCCCTCCTGAGCCAAGTATTATCGCAAAAACACACATCTTCGTCAACATTTTTTAAAAAAATATTGCCCTTTACCACTCCTAACAAAATATCAACGATTTATCTCATTCATATTAAGAGCCATATCCCTAGAGACAATATCACTTATTTGTTGCGCAACAATATTACAAGCACCACCAATTTGTTCATTTTCTTCTCGAGCTGGGTTTGACAATACATAATCAGCTACTGATCGACCATCTAAAGACCTGCCCACACCTATCCTTATACGATAAAAATCTCGACCACCCAAGTGCGCAATTATATCCCTCAATCCATTATGCCCTGCATGCCCACCCCCCTTCTTTAGCTTAACGACTCCCACATCCAAATCCAACTCATCATGAACAACCAAAATCTCTTCAGTCTTTATCTTATAAAACCGAGAAACAGTAGCAACAGACAGACCACTTTTATTCATGAATGTCTGTGGCTTAAGCAAAACCACTTTATCTCGACAAAAAATACAATTCACAACATGCCCGTGAAATTTCACTTCATTAGACCATACTTGACCACAAACTTCCGCCAAACCATCTAAAAACAAAAAACCGGCATTATGCCGGTTTTTTTCGTACTGTCGGCCAGGATTCCCTAGACCTACTATAAGCTTAATCACTTTTACGAATCAGACTCTTCAGAATCGCCTTCCTCAGCAGCAGAACCCTCTTCTTCCACCTCATCAACAGAACTCTCCGCCTTAGTTTTCATTACCTGAGCCACAGTATGATCATGATCGCCCTCTTGCGCCAAAGCAACACAATCAACACCCTCAGGAAAAACGATATCAGTAAGATGAATAGAACCACCTATATCAATATCACTCAAATCCACTTCAATATACTCTGGCAATGCTGACGGCAAACATAGAACCTCCACATCTACCACTGCATGAGTAACCACGCCACCCGCCTTAACTCCAACACACGACATCTCATTAATAAAATGTAAAGGAACTTTAACCTTTAGAGCTTGACTCTCATCCACACGCATAAAATCCATATGCAATATTTGTGGCTTTGCAGGATGCCGCTGAATACCTTTCAAGATAGCTTTTTCAGCCTTTCCATCTATCTTTAAATCCAACACATGTGAGTATACAGCCTCATGAGCCAAATGATTACTCACTTCATTTTGAGCCAACTCAATTGACTGAGGCTCAGAACCCCCTCCATAAACAACTGCAGGAATCAGCCCTTCACGACGAACAGCTCTTGCTCCACTTTTACCAGACTTGTCGCGACTTTTTGCCACAAACTCAAACACGTTAGACATCTTTTTCTCCAAACTTTCTTTTGCTATATTTAAACTTCACTAATCAACATAGAGCGAGCTCACCGACTCACTCTCAGCAATCCGCCTAATGGTTTCAGCCAGCATTTCTGCAACACTCAGCTGCCTAATTTTTTCTATTGCTAATAACTCATTACATAGTGGAATAGTATCAGTAACCACTAACTCATCAAGAACTGATTTTTTTACATTATCTGCCGCCGCACCTGATAAAACAGGATGCGTACAATAAGCAACTACTTTATTTGCTCCATTTTTTTTCAACGCAGCCGCGGCATGACATAAAGTTCCAGCTGTATCAACTAAATCATCAATCATCACACAAGTTCGATCTTTAACATCACCAATTATATGCATGATTTCCGATACATTTGCCTTAGGCCGCCTCTTATCAATTATTGCCAGATCAGCATCACCCAATCTTTTAGCTAGCGCTCTTGCTCTAACGACCCCCCCCACATCGGGTGAGACAACTATTAAATTTTCATATTTCTGTCGCCAAACATCCCCAAGCAACAACGGTGAAGCGTACACATTATCAACAGGAATATCGAAGAAACCTTGGATTTGATCAGCATGCAAATCAACAGTTAACACACGATCTGCTCCCGCAGTATCAATCATATTAGCGACAAGTTTAGCCGTAATAGGAACCCTTGCAGATCTAGTCCGCCTATCTTGCCTAGCATAACCGTAATAAGGTATTACAGCAGTAACCCTCGCCGCAGATGCTCTTTTTAAAGCATCAATCATTACCAGCAACTCCATCAAATGAAGATCAGCAGGCGAACAAGTAGGCTGAATCACGAAGACATCCCTACCGCGAACATTCTCCTCAATCTCTACAACTATTTCTCCATCACTAAATCGCCCGACCGTAGCCATACCAAGACGCATATTTAGTTTCCTCACTATACCCTCAGATAACGCTTTATTAGCATTACCAGAAAATACCATTACTGAGGTATCTTGCATTTAAGCACTCCGCTAGATATTTAGATAAGAAGATAAAAATGGCTGGGCTGCCAGGATTCGAACCTGGGTATGCGGAGATCAAAACCCCGTGCCTTACCGCTTGGCGACAGCCCAATAAATTGATTCAACTCAGCTTATCCATTAACGGCGAGATATTTAAACCTCGTACCAAATAAACTTGCCATTTTTTATGTAGAGCATCATATGCTTTAGCAGCTAACTCCTTCGAATCAAACTGTGCAAACACACATGCTCCAGTCCCAGTCAATCTAGCCTCAGAAAAAACAGCCAAATCAACCATAGCTTTTTCCACTGGCTGATGTAACTTACAAACAACATCCAAACAATCGTTCTGTTGTTGCCCTGCAAGAAATCCAGCCATTCTGATCGATTTGCTATCCCTTGTCAAATCTTTAGTTAAAAATATTTCTCTTGTATCCACATGACAGTCTGGTTTTATAATAACAATCCATTTTTCTGGAACTTCAATTCTCTCTAACTTTTCACCAACACCCTCAGCCCATGCAGCTTGACCAAATACAAAAACAGGAACATCGGCTCCTAATTGCAAACCTAATTGCATTAATTTTTCTTTAGTAAGACCTAGCTTCCACAATCGATTTAAAACAACAAGTGTTGTTGCTGCATCGGAACTCCCTCCACCTAAACCGCCTCCCATAGGTAAGTTTTTTTCCAACCCTATACAAACACCTTCTTTACATCCAGTCTCTCGCCTTAATATATTTGCCGCCCTAACAATCAAATTTTCTTTATCTAGTACCCCAAGAATAGGTGAATTTAAAATTATTTTACCATTTTCGACTGGTGAAAAAGTGATCCAATCACACAAATCAACGAATTGGAAGACTGTTTGAAGCAAGTGGTATCCATCATCCCTTTGCCCCGTTATTCTCAGCATTAAATTTAATTTGGCTGGCGCCGGCCATTTATCCTCCCACCCATTTTTATCTTGCTTCATAAACCTTTACTATATATTTACTAAATTCACTACATTTCCCAATGATCAATAATCATTTTTAGTTTTGAATCAATCTTTTCCACTTTTATTTTTTTCGGCATCTCTTCATTATTAACAATTTGCATCTTCTGATATTTTATATGCCAACCTGATTGTATAAAACCATCTTCAACATTATCATATGCCGCTTCTGGGTCTACCAAACCGATAACCCAATACTTTAGTGATAAAATAGGGACTGACACTCCAGTATATTTTGTAATTAAATCATCCACGGAACCATTAAACTGAATTTTCTTACCATCATAATTCACCTCGACGTTACTGCCATCTATATTAACTATAGTACGCCCAACGCCTAGCGGCCCAGCCAGTTCAACTTTGTCTTTTTCTTTTAGATGCTTCCAATTTATTGATGCCGTTAATGAATTGCTTTTATCTGAATAAGAAAATCGCCCTGTAAATCCCCACTTTGCTTTATTGTACAAATCATTTCGTTCTATTAGTTGATATTGATCAACTGGTTTAACGAGTGTATCAGCGCATGATGTCAATAAGCCAGTTAAAACCAGCAGAGTAAAAAACCTACCTTTCATTTATTTCTTTAACCCAAAATGTAGATTTTTTATTTTTTGCAGGTATTCGTCATCCGGCGCTTTTTCGTATGCTTGATCAAACATCTCTTTTGCCTCATCTTCTTTCCCTAAAGCCCATAATACTTCTACAATATGTGCTGCAATTTCACTTTCAGGTTGCCTGGCATACGCATCTCGTAAAAAAACCAAAGCTTCTGTGTACTTACCTTGTTTAAAATGAAGCCACCCAAGACTATCTATAATCACAGCTTCATTTGGATTTAACTTTATTGCTTGGTTCAAATACTTCTTCGCCTCATCATATCGATCTGTTCTATCTGCCAACGTATAACCCAAAGCGTTCAAGGCATTTGCATCTCCTGGCTGTTGCTTTAAGACTTTTAGTAAATCTCTTTCTACCACATCTAATTTACCTAGTCTCTCTGCAATTAAAGCACGGGTATACAATAAATCTCTGTGATCAGGAAACTCATTCAATCCATTTGTGAGCTGATCAAATGCTTTTTGATATTCTTTTTGTGCACTATATACTTCAGATTTCAATAGTAAAATATTCACCTTCTGCTTAGGAAAATCAACCGTCATTTTTTCAATGCGACTTTCAGCCTCAGAATATTTTTTCTGATTCAAAAGTACAGTTACAGCAGCCATTGATGCCTCGTATTCAAAAGACCCTTGAGTTACTCTGTCAAACCAAACTAAAGCTCTATCATGATTTTTGTTTTTAAACTCGATTCTACCGAGATAAAAGCTAGCAGGCGCACCCCATCCTGGCTTATTGACCAACCCCTCCAAGATTTCAATTGACTCATTATCTTTTCCCTGTTGTAGATAAATTAGTGCGCTTGAAAACTGAGAATCTCCATCTTCTGGCTTAACATCCAAAATATTTTGATAAACCTTCAACGCGCCATCCAAGTTATCTTCTTTCACCAATACTTGAGCAAGCATCCTTTGTACTCTCTCGTTTTCAGGTGTTTTTTCTAAAACTTTTTCCAAATCTTTTCTAGCTAGAATCAAGTTTCCACTTTGTGCTGCAAATTGTGCTCGTAAAACAAGCGCTTTGTCCCAATTTGGTTGCAACACTAAAGCAGTATTAACTTTTTTTATCGCAATATCCTGCTTATTTAACTGTCCCGCCAAAAGAGCTTGCACAAAAAATACAATTGACTGCTCAGGATGCTTAGTCGAAACATCCTCTAATACATTATAAATAAACTCTGAATTATCATCTTTTTCTAAAACTTTAACCATCTCCATTAAGTTTGTTTCAAAACCAGCAGGGTCATCCTCTAAAGCTTTAATTAAATGTTTTACAGCCTTTTCTTTATCGGAACCTTGCAAGGCAGATACAATTGCTATTTTTCTAGCAGTCAGGTTTTTTCCATCTTTTTTTAACCATAAAGCAACAGCTTCATCCGTTTTTTTTGTATCCTTTAAAAAAAGACCTATTTTTGCAGCTCTTTCAGCAATTTTTGGATCATCTACATATTTAGCTGCTTGCAAATATCCATCCAAAGAAACTCCATACTGCTTTCTTTGACCTGCAATTTCTGCAGTCATCAATAAATAAAGTACTTCAGGTGAAATAGCAGTTATCTTTTCAGATTTAACTATTTCATCAATAACAACTTCCTTTTCAGCTTTATTTTCATCCAAAACTTTTATCGAAGGATCTGTTTTTTTATCTGAAACACTCGCACACCCAATCATGAATAAAACGATCCATCCTACTATCAACTTCATAATAAACACCAAGAAACTCCCTATTTAATACGATTAAACATGCCTATAGAGTAGCAGAAAACCAATGCGATTTAGACCCTAAATTTTATTCTATTTGGAATAAAGCACTATTTTCCTTAAAATAAGCACTTTTAATAATATTCTTAGCCACATTTAATGACTCTTCATGCCGTAGGGATAAATTACAATACAGCGCCCGTTGCAATTCGGGAACGGTTAGCATTCCCTACTGAATTGCTTGAATCCTCGCTTAAAGCACTATGGAGCAATCATAAAATTGATGGTGCTGCTATTTTATCTACTTGTAACCGAACGGAATTTTATTACCAAACAGATGAAAACGACTCGTCTACACTCATCGAATGGATTGCAGACAACAAACAAATTCACCCTAAGGAATTTACACCCTACCTATACAACTATACTGACAGCCAATCAATACGACATATGTTCCGTGTTGCTTGTGGCCTAGATTCAATGGTTCTTGGGGAGCCACAAATTCTTGGTCAAATGAAAACTGCTTACCATGCCGCCTATGAAGCAGGAACCTTAGGGAAGCACTTAGGCAAGTTATTCCACCATACCTTTTCAGCAGCCAAAAAGGTACGTACAGATACAGCAATTGGTTCCAGTCCTGTCTCTGTTGCTTTTGCAGCAGTCCAGTTAGCTCAACAAATTTTCGACTCCCTTTCCGAACAAACAGCGTTACTAATCGGTGCTGGTGAAACAATAGAACTAACGGCAAGACACTTATCCCAAAATAATATTGGGCAAATCATTATTGCTAATAGAACATTTGACAAAGCACATACTTTAGCGTCTCAGTTTAACGGTTATGCTATTGATTTATCAGAAATTCCAAATCATTTAGCCGAAGCAGATATTGTTGTTTCGTCGACAGCAAGTCAATTACCTATTTTAGGGAAAGGCAGGGTCGAAAGTGCTATCAAAAAACGTAAACATAAACCTATGTTTATGGTTGATTTAGCCGTTCCCCGGGATATTGAGGCTGAAGTTGAGCAACTCAGAGATGTTTATCTATATACTGTTGATGATTTACAAAATACGATTGACCAAAATATTGATTCTAGACGCAAGGCATCTGTTCAAGCCGAAGAAATTATTGATACTCAGGTTGAATATTTTCTATCATGGATGCGCTCTCAAGGTGCTCAATCCATTATTAAAGACTATCGACTGCAAGCTGAGTTAACTCGCGATGAAATGCTTGCTAAAGCTTTGAAACAACTCAATAATGGCCGTTCAGCAGAAGAAGTATTAAATCTTCTCGCTCACACCCTAACTAACAAACTCATACATACACCCAGTGCTCAATTAAGAGAGGCTGGTGAAAATGATCGGCACGATCTTGTTGCCGCTGCAAGAGAAATATTTAAATTAAAATAATGAAAGCATCAATACGTACAAAACTTGAAAACCTCACCGATCGCTTTGAAGAAATTGCCGCTCTTTTATCTCAACCTGAAGTACAAAGTGATCAAAATAAATTTCGCTCATTAAGCCAGGAATACGCCCAAATAGATCCTATTGTTACTTGCTACAATCAATACTCTGATAACGAAGAAACAATTACATCAGCTCAGGAGATGGCTAAGGATTCTGACCCTGAAATGAGAGAAATGGCTAAAGAAGAATTACATGAAGCTGAATCTATAAAAGAATCGCTTCAAAATCAATTACAAATTTTATTATTACCCAAAGATACTAACGACAATAGAAACATATTTTTAGAAGTTCGTGCTGGTACGGGTGGTGACGAAGCATCTATTTTCTCAGGTGATTTAGCAAAAATGTACCAACGCTTTGCAGAAAAACAAGGTTGGAGCACAGAAATTATCAATGAAAACCGAAGTGACCAAGGTGGCTATAAAGAAATTATTTTACGCATTGCAGGTAAAGATGTTTATTCACAATTAAAATTTGAATCGGGAGTCCATCGTGTACAACGTGTACCAGAAACAGAATCTCAAGGACGAGTTCACACCTCTGCATGCACGGTTGCTATTATGCCTGAAGTTGAAAGCATTGATGAATATGAGATTAATTCAGGTGATTTACGTGTAGATACATTTAGAGCATCTGGTTCAGGTGGTCAGCATGTGAATAAAACAGACTCTGCAATTAGACTTACTCATATCCCTACTGGCGTCGTTGTTGAGTGCCAAGATGAACGATCTCAACACAAAAATAGAGCAAGAGCGATGTCACTTCTACAATCCCGTTTGCTGACTGCAGAGCAGGACAAGCAACAATTAGAACAAGCAGAGAATAGAAAAACACAGATTGGTTCAGGAGACCGGTCAGAACGAATTCGCACTTATAACTACCCTCAGGGGCGCATGACTGATCATCGAATTAATTTAACTTTATATAAACTAGACGAAATTATGCAAGGTGGATTAGACCATGTGATAAACCCTTTAATTAGTGAACATCAGGCTGAACTGCTAACTCAGCTAGGTAATGATTGATATACAAACAACCTTAACAAAAGCAACTGAACGTCTCTTATCAACATCTGATTCTCCCTCACTGGATGCGGAAGTACTGCTTTGTCATGTGCTAAAAAAAACCAGATCACACCTTAGAGCTTGGCCAGAAAAAGAATTACAATCAATTGACTACGCTCATTTTTCACAACTTCTTGAGCAACGTCATCAAGGTGTTCCTATCGCTTATATAACAGGTAATAGGGAGTTTTGGTCTCGTAATTTTAAAGTAAATAGCGATGTATTAATCCCTAGGCCTGATACAGAATTGTTAATTGAACTTTGCCTGACCCTGCTTACAGATAAACCTTCTGCACACATTATTGATTTAGGTACTGGCACTGGTATTATTGCTATTACTCTTGCCGCAGAACGTCCCGATTTAAAAATTATTGCGACTGATATTAGCCTTCCTGCGATAAGCATTGCTAAACAAAATGCCACAATACATCACACCGAAAATATACACTTCATAGAATCTAATTGGTTTAATAATATTGCCGATTCTACTTTTGATTTAGTCATCAGTAACCCACCTTATATAGCAGGTAATGACCCCCACTTAACACAAGGTGATGTTCGTTTTGAACCGAAAGGTGCATTAACTGCCAAAGACTGCGGCCTAGATGATATCAAAAATATCGTCCAACAGGCGCACCATTACTTAATACCCGGAGGTACACTGCTTATTGAGCATGGCTATGACCAGCAATCAGCTGTACAGAAAATCTTTAGCACCTATAATTATCACGACATCAAAACTCACACAGACCTTTCTGGAAACCCCAGAGTAACAACAGGCCAATGGACAACAAAATGAAACAAGAAGAATTTCAATTATCACGAACAATCACCAACCAATTATTGCACTTGGCTCAATTGTCTCCAAAACAAGAAATATGCGGTTTAGTTGGTGCTAAAGAAGGTATTGCCAGTAGTTGCTATCCCGTTAAAAATACTGCTGAGCATCCTGAAACTCGCTTTCAACTAGATGCCAAACAACAAATTGATGCTATCTCTAGTATGAGAGACAAAAATGAAACACTTTTTGCAATTTATCATTCCCACCCAACAGCACCAGCCATACCATCCGTTATAGATATAGAACTTGCTACATACCCCGATGCTGTTTATTTAATCATTTCACTCAATACAAAAGGTGTGCTAGAAATTCGTGGATTTAAAATTCTTAATCAATCCTTTTCTGAAATATCTCTTAGTCTAACTTCTAATTAATTGAGCGAGCCGATGAAGGCTATATTCAAAATATTCAGAATTATTGTTTTATTCTCAATATTTGCATCAATTGCCTTTTACGCAAAAACACAAAAACTAAAATCCAGGTCATGGTCTGAACCCTTACAAGTTGTTATTTACCCAATGAATGGTGACGGTAGTGCTATCGTTGAGCAATATATTAATCAACTTGATATCTCTGCATTCAAAGAGATTGATCAATTTTTCCAAGATGAAGCTGAACACTACTCATTATCTATACAAAACCCTACACTCACGAGCCTAGGATCAATAATACAGACATTACCCCCTATTGCACCCACTCCAGATTCAAGTTTTAGCAAAATTGCTTGGTGGAGTATAAAACTTCGATATTGGGCTTATAAAACTACACCTGATAACGAGTCAAACCTTCATCGTATAAGAGTATTTGTCTACTATCATCAAGCTGAAGATAATAAACAATTACAGCACTCACTAGGATTAGATAAGGGATTATTAGTCATTGCACATACCTTCGCCTCTAGACAACTTGAACAGCAAAATAATATCGTCATTGCCCATGAAATTTTACATACAGTAGGTGCAAGCGATAAATATGATGCAGACAGTCAACCAACCTTCCCTGATGGTTATGCTGAACCTAATAACACTCCTTTGTACCCCCAATCCCTTGCTGAAATAATGGCTGCTAAAGTCCCACTCTCAATAACTCACTCTGAAATGGCTGAGAACCTTGACTTATGTGTAATTGGAAAAAAAACAGCATCAGAAATCAACTGGGATCACAACACCCCTAACGATTAATTCCAACTTCTTGTATTTCAATAAACTTCATCTAAACTAAAAAGCATCTATTAACAACAATAATAATGTGCATTTGTTTAATAATCTATTTAAAAAGAAAGCAACTAGCAAAGGTATTGTCGCACTAAGCTTTACCTCAGAAGGGATTTCGCTTGCCATTTCTAAGCACACAGTTAATCTAAAACCAAAACTAACTCATTGCGAATTTATTCGCACGAATAAAAAACAAGAAACGCTTCAAGATCTATCTGCCGCATATCAATTGAAAGATTACGATTGTTATCTTATTCTTACGCCTGATGACTATCGCTTAATCACCATAGAACCTCCTGCAGTAACAGAAAATGAAATGACTGAAGCTATTCGATGGAAAATCAGTGACTTAGTTGAATTTAATGTTGATGATGCCATTATTGATTATTACCCTCTTCCAGTACCACAACGAGTCAATAGTGAAAAAAAAATAGAGATTATTGCTGCGCCTAAATCAATTATTCAACCTTTGATTGATTTATGTATCAGCTGTGATTTGCAATTAAAAGTCATTGATATCCAAGAAACCAACATTAGAAACCTCGCCACCTTAGCACCAGAAAATATTTCAGGATTTGCCGTTCTCTACCTTCAAAAAAATACAGGTCAAATTATCATTGAACAAGAAGGGTTAATTTATCTAAACCGTAAACTCGCCATTGGGTTTGATCGACTAGGACTCACTGATTCTTTTTTGAGTGATGGACAAATTGAACTAGAGCAAAGTAGCTTAGCATTAGATATTCAGCGCTCTTTTGACTATGTTGAAAGTTATTATAATCTTCCTCCCATTTCAGAGCTTGCCGTTATTCCAATCATTAAAAACACCCAAGGAATTTTAGATTTTATTAATAAAAATCAAGGAATTACCAGTCGAATTATGGATCTATCTAGCATTATTGATAGTAATCTTTTATTAAACGATAGTACCCAGTCCCTATGTGCGTCAGTTATTGGGGCTACATTAAGAAATGCTCTAAAGCCATCATGATTCAACAAATCAACTTATATCAGGGGTTTCTTAACAAAAATCAATCTACTTCCACAACAAACAAGCATATCTTCAGTTTAGCGTTGATACCCTTATTGTTTTTAGGCTTCAGTGCCTTTTTATTAGCCAATAAAAACAATACAAAAGAAAATATACAAATAGCTCAACAACAGCTCAGTGATGCGGAACTTGAAGTAGAACAGCTACAAATACAATTTCCAGAAAAACAAGTAGATCCATTAATTACTCAAGAAATTACTCGTCAAAAAAAAATTATTTCCAGTTTATCTGAGGTTGTTTATTTATTATCAGATAATAAATCTGATCAAACTCAGGGTTTTTCAAAATACTTTTCTGCACTAGCCAAACAAAGCATTAGTGATGTGTGGCTAACTAATATAAATATAAATGCAGAAGAAAAGAATCTTTCAATACAAGGCAGTACATTTAACACAGAAAAATTCCCAGTATTCCTCCAAAAACTACATCATGAAGCCGTTTTTAATGGGCGTACTTTTTCAACAATGACAGTGTTACAAGCAAAGGAAATGTCAAACCGGCTTGATTTCAAAATCAGTACTATTGCTATAGATTCAAAAAAAGCTAATCCTAATGAATAACCTTGCTGAAAAATTTGATAAATTAACAACCCGAGAAAAAATAATGCTATTTTCGGTATTGGTAGTCATCTGCTGGGGAGTATGGGACAACTTATTTTACCAGTCCTTCACTGCAAGTCATGATCAACTAAAATCAGAACTATCAACAATAGAAACTCAAATTTCTGAGCAAAAAAATTCGGCAGCTCAATTAATAGCATCAAGCACAATTGATCCTAATCAAGCCAATAAACAAAGGCTAAACCAAGTTACAAGCAAACTTAAACAATTAAAATCTCAATTAGGTCTTGGGAAGAAAGTATTTGTTTCCCCTCATTTAATGTTGGAAGTTTTACGCGATATTCTGAAACAAAATAGTGGATTAAAACTAATCAATTTAAAATCATTGCCTGTTACCTCCATATCAGAAGCAGACCAAGATCATTCTGGGGTTTATCGTCATGGTTTATCTATTACTTTAAATGGCAAATACCTAAATACACTTAGTTACCTAAAATCATTGGAAAATCTCCCTTGGAAATTCAGCTGGGATTCAATTAACTACCAAGTTAAAGAATACCCAATTGCCGAAACTACTTTACTTGTTTATACCTTAAGTTTTGAGGAGAATTGGCTTGGACTATAAAAGATCAATCATGCTACTTGTTAGTTTGTTTTACAGCATAGTCAGTTTTGCAGAGCTTAGAGACCCGACAAAACCAAGCTCTTATTCTGTAGAAATTGGAAATAAAACAGTGCCAAACCAACTAGGCCCGTTGAAATTATCATCAATCTGGATTTCTGGAAATTCCAAACGTGCCACAATCAATGGTGTCACGGCTAAACAAGGAGATTTCATTTTATCCTCTATTAAAATTTTGAAGATAGCGTCTAATTCTGTACTTATCAAACACAATGGTACAAAAAGAAAACTCACCCTTTTTACTCAATCTTTCAAAACTAAGTAAAAACGAATTGCTTCTCATGAAAAAACTTATCCCTTTCTATACAGTTATCCCTTTGTTGCTTTCTTGCTCAACCATTCCTACTGCAACACAAGATACAATTGACGAGGCTTTTTCTGGCTCAGATACCCACGCTCCAATTAACAAGACTCAAGAGCTTCCCTCTGAGGTGAGTGATGCATTAGTACCTAATTATAACCAAAGCCTTTTCGCCTCTTATCACCCCTCTGCCCCCACAAAGTTTAATATTTCAATTCATGAAGCAGAAGCTCGTGATTTTTTTATGGGATTAGTTGTTGATTCAGATGAGAACATGATGGTTCACCCTGAGGTTAATGGGTTAATTTCTTTAGAATTAAAAAATGTGACTGTTGCGCAAGTAATGGATGCAGTACAAAAAGTCTATGGCTATGATTACAAAAAAAATGACATCGGATATATCGTTTATCCAGCCACGTTACAAACTAAGATATTTAAGCTGAATCGACTAGATTTATTACGTCAGGGTGAATCTAATACTCGAGTAACATCAGGACAAAGCAGTGATTCTAGTGAGGAAGGTAGTAGTGGCTCCTCTGATACCGAAGAGTCATCAGGTTCTTCCTCATCCGGAAGCTGGATTAAAACACAAACAAATTCAGATGCTTGGAGAGAAATAAACCTTGCCTTACAATCAATACTATCAATAGATCCGGAGGCAACTGTTATTATTAATCGTCAGTCTGGTGCTATTGTGGTTCGTGCAAAACCCATGCAACTTAGAGAAGTAGAAGACTTTCTTGCACTGACTCAAAAGCAAAGTAATAGACAAGTTATCATTGAAGCTAAGATTATTGAAATAATTCTGGACGACAGTCACCAAGCTGGTGTTAATTGGCAGAGCATCATTCGTGACGGTCTAACCTCAGCCCCATTATTAACAGGTATTAATCCCTTAACGTCCTTAAACTCATTCAGAAATATTTTTACCGTAGGGGGTAGTTGGGGTGATTTCAGCGCCTATGTTGAACTATTAGAAACTCAAGGTAAAGCTAACATACTCTCTAGCCCAAGAATTTCCACAATAAACAACCAAAAAGCTATTATAAAAGTAGGACGGGATGAGTTTTTTATTACTTCAATAAGATCTGATTCAGAACAAAGCTCATCTGGGGGAGAGCCGACTCAATCACAAGAAATAACCTTTTCACCCTTTTTTTCAGGCATTGCTTTAGATGTTACCCCTCAAATTAATGACAATGATGAAGTCACTTTACATATACACCCTTCAATCACACGAGTAGAAGACCAAGAGAAAACATTTATTATTAATGGACAAGAAGGCGCTTTGCCTCTTGCTTTAAATACCGTAAGAGAATCTGACAGTATTATTAAAGCAAAAAATGGACAAATTGTCGTGATTGGTGGGTTAATGCAGGAAACTACACAAGAAAATAAAAGAGGCATTACTGGGTTGACTCAAATTCCTTATTTAGGCAACTTATTTAGAGTTAATACTGGAGAGGTAAAAAAATCAGAGTTAGTCATTTTACTTAAACCGACCATCATTAATGGAGATGGAGACTGGAGACCTTCTATGGACTTGAGCAGAAAACATCTTAACCAATTAAACAACCACCCATTATGGAAATAATGTTCCACCCCTCTTACCCCACACAGAGTTCATTCCAATGTACTTAAAACATTTTGGACTATCAGAATTTCCGTTTGGGTTAACACCTGATACACAATTTTACTTCGGCCTACCCAGTCATAAAGAAGCATTAAATGTTTTACTCATTGCTCTACAAAGTGGAGAAGGATTTATAAAAATAACAGGAGATGTTGGAACGGGTAAAACCATGTTGTGCAGAAAATTACTTAATCAGCTACAAGCCCCTTTTATCACCGCATATATACCTAACCCACATTTAACGCCTGCCGGTCTTCGTTTAGCGGTTGCTGATGAACTAGGGATTCCTCATGGCCGAGATAACGACCAAAGTCGAATTTTGCAGCGTATTAACAAACATTTGTTAAAAAGTGCCAGTAAAAAACAAAAAACAATCATCGTTATTGATGAAGCACAAGCCATGTCTGAGGAAAGTCTAGAAGCATTAAGATTATTAACTAACCTAGAAACAGAGAAACAAAAATTATTACAAATTATTTTACTTGGTCAACCTGAACTGGATACATTATTACAAAAAAAATCAATTCGCCAGCTAAGGCAACGAATTACATTCAGCTATACCTTAAAAACGCTAACCACCAAAGAAATTACTGACTACATAAAACATCGTTTAAGGATTGCTAACATTAATAATCCAAATATTTTTTCTAAACCAGCTTTACTTGCATTACATTTTTACAGTAAAGGGGTGCCTAGAATTGTCAATATACTTGCTCATAAAGCAATGCTATCTGCCTACGGTAAAGATTTAACAAGAATAGGATTAAAACAGGTTCAACTAGCTGCGCAAGACACGGATGAAACGTGCAATCGACATCACCCCTTCGAATTCCGAATAGGTTTCTTATTCGCTTTGTTAGCTAGCCTAGGGTTGTTAATCACTCAACAAATAGGCATTTTGTCATGAGTTTATTGAATCAAGTATTACAAGACCTAGAAGAAAGAAATGCGGAAAGCAACTCAGACCAAACAAAACACAACTACATTAAAGCAGTACATCCGACTCATAAAAAATCATTTTTATACGTAATAATTATTCTTTTAATTATAGGAATGATTGCTGTAATCAGTTATTTTGTGATGAAAGAAGAGTCTTCTGAAATAGTCGTCCTAGAACCTACCCCTCCTGTTTCATCAGTTATTCAGCCACAAGAGCCCGTTACAAAGACAACAACTATTGTAAGTAGCGAAAACGCGTTAGCGTCACAACAAATAAGTCTTAAAGTGGACGACCTTCTACCATTACCATTGGCGTCACATCAAATACCTCAAGCAGAGGCTATTCAATCTATAAAAAAACATTCTACTGATAACAAAATACAACAACCCGTTAAAAGTGCTACCAACAAAATCAAGAAAAACACTCAGCCCAATAGAATAAAGCCTTACAAGCAACAAAAGAGAAAAGTTCCTAAAAAACTCAGTAGTAAGCAGCAAGCTGAAAAAATATTTAATCTTGCAAAAAAACAAAAAAACAATACGGATAAACTAAAACAGGTACTACAACTCAACTCAAAACATGTAGAGGCCAGACTATTACTATCAAATAACCTATTAAATTTGGGAATGCTTAACGAAACAGCAGCTATTCTAGATAAGGGGTTACAGCTATTTCCACAGAACAACCAATTCATCAACTTTCGCAGCCAGTTATTATTACAAAACAAACAACCTAAAGCCGCTTTATCTATTTTACAAAGAATTAACTCAGGTTATAACCAAAATGAAATGTATCTCAGTCTATTAGCAGCGGCATACCAACAAAATAATGAAAATTTAAATGCAATACAAATCTATCAAAAATTATTATTAATTAACCATCAAAAGGCTGAATATTGGTTGGGACTTGCTATTACCCTAGAAAAACAGGGAAACAAAGAACAAGCACTCAATGCATACCAACATGCACTTAATAAAAAAACATTACAAAAAACAATAATATCCTATATTAATCAAAGAGTAAGCCTACTAAAATAAATATCGAATTATGGAAACAAAAAAGAAAATTCGTATTGGTGATTTACTGGTTCAAAACCAGGTTATCACTCATGATCAACTGATGGCGGCATTAGGGGAACAAAAAAAGACTGGCAAAAAACTCGGTAGAACACTGATTGATCTTAATTATCTTAGTGAAATAGAATTACTTAACTTCCTCTCTCGACAACTACAAATCCCCTTTATTGACATTGCTCAATACCAAAGAGATGATAGCGTTGTCTCAGGTTTGCCAGAAAGTATAGCTAGACGTTTTAGAGTCATGCTTTTGGAAAATAATGAACATGATGTGCTACTTGCCATGGCAGATCCAACTGACTTAATGGGCTTAGATGAGCTCACTCGGATCCTGAAAAAAAGAATTCGTCAAGCAGTCGTCAAAGAAGGAGATCTTTTAAATGCAATAGATCAAGTCTATCGCCGAACAAACGAAATCGTAAGCTTCGCTGACCAATTACATGATGAATTAGCAGACAATGATTTTGATTTCAACTCTCTTATTACTTCTACTGAAGTAGCAGAAGCCCCTGTAGTTAAACTCTTACAATCTATTTTTGAAGATGCTGTCCAAATTAATGCATCGGATATTCATATAGAACCCGATGAAACAGTCCTCCGTATAAGACAGCGTGTTGATGGTATTTTAAATGAACAAATATTGAATGAAGTCAAAATTGCATCTGCTTTAGTCGTACGCTTAAAATTGATGGCAGGATTAAATATTTCAGAAAAAAGACTGCCTCAGGATGGCAGGTTTAGCATCCAAGTCAAAGGCAAAGCACTGGATATCAGATTATCTACATTACCCGTTAGTACGGGTGAGTCAATTGTTATGCGACTACTTGATCATTCACAAGGCTTACTAGACCTTAGTAAACTTGGAATTCCAGAAAACATTCTTAATCGCTTCAAAAAACATATTAAAAATCCTCATGGATTAATTTTAGTAACGGGTCCAACAGGTAGCGGAAAAACAACAACACTTTATGCGGCTTTGTCTGAAGTCAACGCACCCGATACTAAAATTATCACTGCAGAAGACCCTGTGGAATACAGTATTCCTCGTATTAATCAATCTCAAGTTAACGACAAAGTTGGCTTAACCTTTGCCAGCGTTCTTCGATCTGCATTACGGCAGGACCCAGATATTCTACTTGTAGGTGAAATACGAGATATAGAAACAGCAGAAATTGCCATACGAGCGTCTATTACAGGCCACTTAGTTTTTTCTACCTTACATACCAACAGCGCAATAGAATCTGCAACACGTCTTTTAGATATGGGGGTAGAAGGCTATATCCTGGCCAGCGCCCTACAAGTTATTATTGCACAACGATTAGTCCGTAGAATTTGTGATCACTGCCTATCCAGCACAGATATTGAAGAATCTCAGAAAAATTGGTTATTAGATGTACTTAAAGAGGACAGTAAAAACATTGACTTTAAACATGGAAAAGGTTGTCAAAATTGTAACCAAACAGGCTATAAAGGCAGAATAGGTGTCTATGAATTACTTGAAATGACGACAGAAACTTTAGATGCTTTAAGAAAAAATGACTCTGCTGCGTTTACTCATGCTGCAACCAAGACACCTAACTATAAATCTTTTTCAGAATGTGCTCTAAACTTCGTTCGGCAAGGTGTTACCACATTAGACGAAGTGATGCGAATAACGGGATCGGGAGTATAAAGTGTCTTCATATCAATATACAGCCCGCGACAATTCAGGTAAATTAATTGAAGGAATTATTGCTGCAGAAGACAAAAAATTAGCTGCTCGTCGACTTGTTAGCCAGGATATGATCCCAATTACTATTAAAGATAACGAAGTCAGCCCAGATATTATAAAGTCATTTAATGAATGGCAAGAATTTAAAAGCTTAAAAATTGAAGATCTAATACTCTTCAGTAGACAGATGTACAGCTTAACTAAAGCAGGCGTCCCCATCATACGTTCTTTACAAAGCCTCACTCAATCAACTAGAAATAAAGCATTAGCAAACGCTCTTAAAGATATTTCTATTTCATTGGAAGGTGGACAATCATTAGGGCTCGCGATGGGGCAACATCCAAAGATATTTTCAACTCTTTTTGTTAGTATTATTAACGTGGGTGAAGAATCTGGAGGACTGGATCAAGGGTTTCTACAAATCTCACAATATTTAGGACGAGAAAAAGATACTATAAAAAGTATAAAATCAGCCTTACGTTACCCATCAATGGTTCTTATTGCCATTAGTATTGCTATGGCTGTTGTCAATATTTATGTCATTCCTTCCTTTAAAACTGTGTTTGATAAGATCAATACAGAATTACCTTGGCAAACCAAAATGCTGATCAATGTATCTGATTTTTCAGTTGCTTTTTGGCCGCATATTCTAGGTGGATTGATAGTAACAAGTATCATCGTCACACAGTTCATCAAAACTCCAGCGGGTCATATGCTTAAAGATCGTATGGTATTAAAAATACCAGCAGTAGGCAGTATTATTCATCGCGCAACGATGGAACGTTTCTCCCGTTCTTTTGCTATGATCTTAAGTTCTGGCGTCCCAGTTATTCAAGGCATTTCTATTGTGGCTAAAGCAATCGGCAATGTCTTTATCGGTTCAAAACTAGATACAATGAGAATTGGTATCGAAAAAGGTGACAGTATTAGTCGTATGGCTATGAGTATAGGCCTTTTCCCACCCTTAGTTATTCAGATGATTATGGTCGGTGAAGAGACAGGTAATATTAGCGATATGCTTTTGGAAGTTGCTGACTTTTATCAATCAGAAATTGATGCAGAACTACAAGCCTTGGCAAGTGCTATAGAACCTTTTTTAATTGTTGTGATAGGTATTATGGTATTGATTTTAGCTTTAGGAATATTCTTACCCATGTGGAATTTATCCAGTGCTATGAATTAAGAAACCTCTATTAATAAACAACAGAAACATCAACTTTTCTAGAAATATAACTTGTACTGTTATACGCGCCATATTCGCTTAAAGCGGTTACCTTATACACAATATAGCTATCAGTACCTTCTGTATATACAGCACTAGAGATACACCCCAAAGAAACTGAGAAACCAATAATATCCGTAAAACTTAATGGTGATGCAGCCGCTATATGACTACAATCACCTCCTGAAGAAATTCTGGCCATAGCCCAACTAGACCCTGCTTTTGCTGCCTGATAAGCTCTCGAACTCTGTATAACATTGACTGTAGTAGCATGCTGTACACCACTAAGCTTAACCATATACCCTCCTAACAAACTAAGTATGACTAAAATAAAAATAGCCATCACGAGAGAAAATCCATTTTGTTGTCTCATGGCACATTATCCACATGAACTTGATGAATTAACTTTGCAGACTCTCCTACAGCATCCGTTAGTTTAATTTCTATTATAACGAGACCCGCTCGTGTAGCCGTTCCTGCATCATACCGAAAGGAACAATTTATTCTGTCAGACTTTGCTTGCCTGTTAAAACTCAGGGTAGCTAAGTTAGGGTTTGCTGAGGTAATACTATAATTATCATAACGTCTTAGCTCATCAGTAAAACCATCGCCATCACTATCTGCACAGCTATAAGTAATGGGGGTATCTACAATAAAAAAGCGTTGTTGTGGAGACGGAAAAGGAAAACGTTTTGCAGAACTTAACATGATAGAGTTATGAGTCGATGTATTGGCAATAGTCTCACGGTTATTTCCAGCATAAGCATCCGCTGTCACAGATCCTAAATTATAAATAACCAATTCTCCACTGGGAATCATATTAAGTGACCCCATGACATCAAAACTACTATCTAGAGCCGTTAAAACTAATTCATCATCAGCTAAAACTGCTTTCTTTGCTCTATACCGCCCACCATCCGTAGTATGTAATAGTTCTATAACCGTGCCTCCACCACTTATCCGAATACTATTCGGTAAAGCTCGCCTTATATCTCTTTGTATCCGCCTTATTGCTATTTCTGCACTATTAACTAATGTAGAACGTCTTTCTAGGTCAATATAGCTTTTTACTGGTTTAATCATAATATCCGTCGTCATAGTCGCCAATATACTCACAATAACCATAACGATGACTAGTTCAATAAGAGTAAACCCTTTTATAGATTGAATACTCATTAGATATTTACTTTATAACCCACTAGTTTGATATTGGTATCCCCTCCAATAACTCCGACCAATACTTTTTTTGCTGAAATAGCATCCGGTAAAGTTGCAGCTGAAATTGTGACTGATACGGTGTAATTAGAAAGGGTAGTAATTGAATTACCTTGTTGATCTTTTACGCCCACATCACTCAAGCCATCATAATCATTAACATCATCAAACTGACTTCGATCTGAGCCGCTATATCCACCGACTGGGTTTACATATGCCTGTAACAATATTTCTTCCAGATAGGACTCAGCAATCGCTATTGCCTGATGTTGAATAAGAGGATCTGCACTATGTTTAACTGTTTGGTTCATAACAGTCAATATGCCTGATAATGCAATACTAATGATAACAATTGAAATAATTAACTCAATCAGGGTTGTTCCTGCTTGAGAATTATAATGATTAGAAGTGGTGCCCTGAAACAATTGTATATTAAACAACTCATGATAAGTTTTATTATCTCTTTCTCTATCAATCTGATTAAAAGATAAATTAAGGAGCATAAATAAACCCCGTTTCTTTTACTAATATCATTGTTTTAGATGCCACAGTAATAGTGGCATTAATTGAAGCATCGCCTTTTGCATAAAAATTTATTGAAGAAACAGAGGCGCCTGTTACCGAATTAATGGCAGACAATGTCACGCCATCTTCACATCCCCAATAATCTGTTGTAAACGTCCCACTAACCCCACAATCATTTTTGACAGACCCAGGATGTGGAGCAGCTAAGGAATAAATAGAACCACTAGTAGGACAAGCTGTGCTACCACTAACACCCCGCCGAGTTATTTGATATCTATTAGATGAAATGGAAAATCGAACACCGCATCCTGTTGCTACTGCAAGTTTTTGAGCATATTGAACCCCATGTAAAACATCATCAAAAAAAGCGCTTTCGGCATAAACGCTTTTTTCAGATAATTTTGGTATTGCAGTGGCAGACAATACCCCTAATATAACAAGTACCATAACTAGTTCAAGTAAGGAAAAACCAGATTGTTTGTTCTGCTCCATAGTGCCAATTTTGGTTATTTACTTTTAAATCAACCGATTAATATTTTAGAAAGATAAAGCTTTAAATGCTTATATTCTTAAATTAAAGAGACCAGAAGCTCCATTTTTTAACAAGCAGTATCAGTAATTGTATACGTAGGTGGAGATGTAGCATTCGCTGGTTGTCTATACTGAACTTCACACCCATTAACACCATTCAATCGGAATTCACCATTGTTAAGTACTGTAAATCCATCAACATCCATCACTCTTTGAAGATGAGCCGTTTGAGGGTAAGAATATATGCTTCGTACATCACCATCAGCATTAGTAGCGGTAGCATTTTGATTGATATCGACATACTGACCATGAGCAACACCATCAATTAATGCTTGAGCATGTATCATTGTTGCCGCTGATTGCATGCTCCCTTTTAATCCTTTTAAAGAAGAAATTTTAGCGGATCGCTCCAACCCTACAAACTTTGGCAACGCTGTTGCCGCTAAAATTCCTAAAATAACGATGACCATCACCAATTCTATTAGTGTAAACCCTTGTTGCTTATTTTTTAACATTAATTACTCCAATACTTTTTGCTATAAAAAACAAGTAATAAAATCAAAACATTCTATACTTCCTTGCAAGTCTAGTAGAAAATCCACACGGCACGAATAAAACTCACTTTTTCTACTGATATTGTGAACTCACCCCCCCTTTATTGAACTTTTTTTCTGTAAAAATACAATCATGAGTATTAGAACCTTTATTTTTTGTGACATTTGCAATCCACAAGGAATTAGAACGATTGAATTTAGGAGAAGCCCTAGAGAAGATGATCGAAACGGTAGACGTATTAGCGATGGACGTTTCTGGTTTGATGGTAGTTTATCTACTGCTATAGAAAATGGCTGGAATCATAATCCCACTGGTCAGCATATATGCCCTTCATGCAATAAAGCAGGCGCATAAGATCAATTTAAACCAATAATATGAATAAAAATAAAAATAAAAATATACTATTCCCTCTTCTATTACTTAATTTAGCAGGAACAATCTTTAATATTTCTGTTGCTGGGGTACAAAATGTGTCTAAAGTAGTAGTCAGGCCATCAACATTAACGACACTTAGCCAAAGATACTTACAAGTTTCAGAGGTTGTAGCAACAGAAAAAGGGACGGGAATAGACTTGGCTCTTTCTTCAGCGGGTGCTACGGCAATAGGAGAGTCCGCCTGGCCAAATTCATCTGCTAATTATGCAATTGATGGAATAAAACCAGCTGGATACCCTAACATGTACCACCCTGCAAGTGGACACTATTCCTCATATTTGATTATACTACTAGACTCACCTAGTGATTTAGCCTCTTTAAGCTTATTTGGTAGAGCAGACTGTTGTTCCCATCGTGATAGATATAATGTCGAGTTATATGATGCTGATGACAATTTGTTATTTTCACAAAACAACCTTGATGCCAGAGGTTCCTCACATTCAGCCAGCATTAATTTACCGAATATACCTCATGTTACTACAGACACCCCTGCAACAAATTTTAATTGCGTAGAAAATGGTACTCATGGGATTACAGGAAGGTTATATACTAAAACTACAGCTCAATCATTTAGCTTTGATATTGCAGCTTTAAAAAACACCAATACTATTGAAACCAATTTTGCAAATGGCGCAGACCATACCGTTACCGTTGAACTTGTAGACGCCAACTCTGGAAATGGTTCTTGCTCTAATTTTTCTGTATTAAGTCCAGCTGTTTCCCAAAGTTTACTCTTCACTTCATCTGACTCTGGTATTAAAGCCAGTTCATCATTCTCATCTAACACCGCCTATCAAGCAGTAAAATGCCGAGTGACAGATAACACCAACGATCCTTCTGTTGTAGGCTGTTCTACAGATAGTTTTTCAATTAGACCGGTTTCTTTTACGGTATCTTCTAATTTAACTAATACAGGCTTTATAGGTATACCAAAAGCAAAAGCTGGAGAATACTTCACTTTAACGGCTACTGCTGTAAAGGGCTATACAGGGACTCCGTCTATTAACCCGTTAAAAATTGAGGCTCATTCTGGTTCAATAACAGAAGGAAATATTTCCGGCTCTTTCAATGCAGGTAACTTTGCAACAGGAAGTGCAACTAATACTGTATTTAAATACTCTGAAGTTGGCTTACTACGATTTATTCCAAAAGGGATTTTTGATGAGAGTTTTACTTCTGTAGATCAAACTGGTGACTGCACTAACAATTTTTCTAATACAGTCGTTTCGGGAAAGGTAGGGTGTAAATTTGGAAATACTTCAACGAGTAACTACTTTGGTCGCTTCACTCCCGATCATTTTGATGTCACTCTAACCGCCCCAGTTTTTATACCTAGTTGCAGTTCGTTTACTTACCTTGATCAACCAATTAAATACTCTGTTAACCCTATTGCAACAGTATTAGCAAAAAATGCATCAGGAACAATAACTCAAAATTACACTGGAAATTACTGGAAAGTTGATCCATTACATGCAACCTTTGGTTTTACACCTACTTATACTGAGTCTAGTCATACATTAACTGTGATAAATTCTAATGCCCCAGTCGTGACGGATAATGGTGATGGCACAGGCTTATTAACTTTCGCAGATACCACAAATAACATTTTAGCTGTCACCAAAAACAATCCAATTGCACCTTTTGATGCAGAAATTGCTTTAAGCTTTAACCTTTCTGATACTGACGCTATTGTCGTAGCAAATGTAGAAGGTGTTGCTCATGTCAACCCAGTAAAATTTGGTGACACATCAGCAGGAAATGGTATTAGCTTTAGTGCTAGCAATAAAAGTCACCAATGGGGAAGAGTAAGTTTAGATAATGTGCACGGTTCAGAACTCACCCCATTATCTGTTCCTCTGTACACGGAATACTATAACGGCAGCAGCTTTATAAAAAATACAGCTGATAACTGCACTACATTTTCTTTTGCTACCGATTTTTCTATTAGTGATGCAAAAGATTTTAATTGCTCCTTCACAACACAATCTACACCTGTCGTTATCGGATCCGGAAGTGTTAAAGCCACCTTAAGCAGCAGCACTGTAAATAACGGTGAAACATCACTCATTATCAGTGACAATATCAATATCACAAAAGGTTCTGGATCAGGTAATACAGGGCACATTGATATAACAACTAAATATACAAACCTACCCTGGCTTTTACATGATTGGGATGGAAATAGCACACATGATAATTGCCCTAGTGCAAGAGCTACATTTGGTATTTATAAAGGAAATAAAAAACAAATTTATTTTAGAGAAGTTTATTAATCATTGAAGTCATTACTCAGCACTTTTCTCTTTTGCTAGCCGCTGTAAAAACTCAACCCATAAACTTGATCTTTCTTTATTCCCAACCTTTTGTCCCATTCCTCTTTGTTTCGCAATCCATAAACCCTGCACATTAAAGCTATAGACTGGAAGCAAATCTTTTCTTTGTTCTGCGGGTAAAATTGATGTATTTAAATTATCTAAAACCAAGGGGCGATCACTTCTTCGGCATTGATAGGTTAATACCATATGTGGCTTATTAACAGGCATTGCTTTTACATAGGTCATTCTTAAACATTGGTCTGCAATCCCTAGTTCGGACAAGGTAAAGTATTTAGCTAGTGAGAAATCTTCACAATCCCCCCCATTACTTGCCAAGGTTTCTATCGGAGTTGCCCAATAGTCATTTTGTTTCCAATGTACGTTGTCATCTTCAAAATCAACCTGATTAATAAAATTATTAACCAAAACCAGTTTATTTTTCTCAGTTAGATCTTTATTATCTTCAATCAAATAACGCCAGTCTTCAACACGCCGTCTCGCTTTTTTTCCATAATTAAGTTCAATCTCTTCAAGCTTTGCTTCACTGATACCAGGAACCTTGTTTGAGCATGAAACAATAGATAAAGTAAGGAGAATTAATTTTATATAGGTAAAAAAATTGTTATTTATTCTTTTCATCAGTCCTAATTTTTTTTAAATCCGCATTTATACTTGAAATTATAACTTAGGACTGAGGATGAAATAAAACCCGAAACTAGCGTAGGGTTTTTGTTCAGTTTCAAGGCGTAGAAATAGGCGCATAGCAAGCTATGAAACTATTTTTACAACCCAGAAACTGGACAAAAAGACAAGTTAGTTTCGGGTATTATAAAATCCGCAGTCCTTAGTCGCTTTGATAGAATATAATAATCTGATGAATTCAGACTTCCCTATCCTTTATAGTTTTCGTCGTTGCCCTTATGCAATGAGAGCACGATTAGCTATCGCCATAACGTCACGCTCTGTTGAATTACGAGAAGTTGTATTGCGCAATAAACCAAAACAATTGTTAGATATATCACCTAAAGGCACCGTGCCTGTTTTATTATTAAAAGACAAAAAAACCATTGATGAAAGTTTAGACATTATGTACTGGGCTTTATCTCAGCATGATCCAGAGGGCTGGCTAATTAATGCCTCATCTGAAGAGGCCAACCAATTAATTCAATGGAATGATGGTAGTTTTAAATATTATCTTGATCGATACAAATATGCTGATCGTTATCCCGAACAGAATGAACAGTTTTATCGTGAAAAGGCAGAACTTTTTTTGATCGAATTAGAAAAGAGGCTTTCTAACCATCCTTTTCTTTGTGGTAGTTTTTGCTCTATTGCCGATATGGCTATTTTTCCTTTTATACGCCAATTTGCTAATGTTAATAATGATTGGTTTGTTAGATCCAAATACCGTTCTGTAAATAAGTGGTTAAACACCCATGTTAACTCAGTTTTATTTGCTTCTATTATGGATAAATACCCTGCTTGGCAACCAAATAACGAAAGATTAATTTTTAATCAATAATTACACTAATTCTTTAGCCTGTAAATCTGCATGATACGAAGACCTGACTAAGGGGGCGCTGGCCACATTTTTAAACCCTAACCCTTTTGCTATTTCAGCATACCGATCAAATTGTTCAGGTGTAACATATTCTTTAACAGGTAAATGATCTTTACTTGGCTGTAGGTATTGACCTAGCGTTAACATGCTACAACCATGCTCCCTTAAGTCCTTCATCACTTGAACAACCTCATCTTCCAGCTCTCCTAAACCTAGCATAATGCCTGATTTAGTTTTTGCTTGTGGAGATGTTTCTTTATATTTTTTTAATAACGTTAAAGATTCTTGATAATTTGCTCCAGGTCTAGCTTGTTTATATAACCTAGGGACAGTTTCCAGATTATGGTTAAAAACATCACTGGGGTATTGCCGTAATATTTCCACCGCTTTATCCATACGCCCACGAAAATCAGGTACCAAGACTTCAATTTTTGTTTCTGGAGAATGCTCTCGAATTGCAGTAATGCATTTGACAAAATGTCCTGCACCACCATCTCTTAAATCATCACGATCTACTGATGTAATTACTACATATTTAAGAGACATCGCTTTAATCGTTGTTGCTAGATTGTGTGGTTCCTGCTGATCTAAAGGTTTAGGTTTGCCATGTGCCACATCACAAAATGGACATCGACGGGTACAAATATCCCCCATAATCATAAATGTTGCAGTACCGTGACTAAAACATTCAGCAAGATTTGGGCAAGCAGCTTCTTCACAAACGGTATATAAGTTATTTTCTCTTAAAGACTTTTTGATACGCGTAATTTCTTCATTAGCTGTGATTTTCACCCTGATCCAATCAGGTTTTCGTAATACAGTCTCTGTTGTTTCAACCTTGATCGGAATTCTTGCTAATTTTTCAGCATTACGCTGATGAGTTTGAGGTGTTGCTCTAGAAGGTGCTTTTAAACTCATTTTTTTATCGCTTGTATAATATGATGAACAACGGGAACAGCCAATTCATATGTTTTTATTTTTACATCAAAATCAGCAAGTTGAGTAACATCTAAGGAAGGGAAGCCACAGGTATTAATATCACTAAATGGAGTTAAATCCATGTTGTTATTAAAACTTAAACCATGATAACAACAGCCTCGTTTAACTCGTAACCCTACAGAACCAATTTTTTTTTGGTCAACATAAACACCGGGAGCCTCAGGTTTTGCCAATGCTTTAATTCCATACTGTGACAAAGTACTTATCATCGCCTGCTCAAGTATTGTCACCAGCTTTCTAATACTGATATTTAAACGGCCTATATCTAATAAAGGATAGATAACTAATTGCCCTTGCCCATGGTAAGTCACTTGCCCACCCCGGTCAGTTTGAATAACCGGAATGTGACTATTATTATTTAATAAATGCTCTCGCTTACCACTAAGGCCTAAAGTATAAACAGAAGGGTGTTCTACTATCCATATTTCATCAGCAGTCTTTTTATCTCTTTCCAGAGTAAATGCCTGCATATCCTTCCAAACAGTTTCATAATCTAGTGTTCCTAGTCTCCGTAAAACCGGTTGCATTATTTAAGAAGCCTCTGATTAAGTTGATTAGAATTTAGCACAGAAATAATTGGACTTAATCAGGGGTTCCTTAACGAAACTAATAAAAAGTTCTTGACTGACATCATCACTAGCAAACTTCTTTTCCCGATTGCTAAAAAAAAGATAATTTATGAGTCATTTCCCTCATTTATTAAACATTAACCAGTAATAACTTCAACGTGGCTCACTACCTCGCTAGATGCTAGTTCCAATCCTTTTTTGTAACATTCACTTGCTTTGAGTGTGTCACCTTTTTCAACTAAAACATCACCTAATAACTGATACGCAGCTACTGTTGGTTCAAAGCCTATGCTTTTTACTAAATATTGTTCAGCTTTTTCCATTTGCTGACATTTTATGCTAATTTTCCCTAAAATCCTTAATAAAACAGCATTACTTGAATGGACAGCCAGCCATTGTTCAGCCGTTTGTAACTGCTTTAAAGTATCTTCTGCTTCCACGTTGCCGTATAAAACAAGTATGGTTTCATCCCAGTTTTTAATAAGAGAATTTGCTATTTCTTCTTCAACTTTTGTTCCAGCTTTTGCCTCAATCATCGCTGCAAAATATATTGCAGAAATCCCTGGAACAGATTTAATATGAGAAGGAATATCAGCCCAAAGTGCCTGAATTTTTCCAGCATCCTTCTCCTCTGCCGCTTGCTTTAATAATCGACTAAATGTTTCACTTTCTAACAATTTAACTTCAGCTTCCAACAAAACTTTATTTTTATTAAGCGAAGGAATTAGTTTACGCATCCCTTCCCAGTCACCAATTCGTTCGTATGTCTGATGTAGCATTTTTAAAACGCTGGCATGACTAGAATCTATAGATTGTAATTTAGTAAGAGCCTCTAAAGCCTGATCAAACTGATTAGATGATAAATGTAATTCTGCCTGTGTTAATCCAACAGCAACATCTGTTTCACCCGATTGTTCAGTCGCTTTTCTAAGATATTCATCTCTTTTTTCTATTGCTCCACGTGATTGAGCAGCTCTGGCTGCAGTTAAATAATGCAACAAGGGTGCTCCACTATTTGAAGCATGTTTAATCAAAACCTTTTCTGCCTTTTCCCAATTTCCTTCAGCAGAATCCACAAGTCCTGATATTAAAGCCTCTTGAGAACGGTTAAATTTGATTGTTTTACCTTTATTTTTAAGTTTACTAGGCATCCGAAATAAAACACCTAGCAACCTAAAAAAAGCATACAGAAGTAAAAATCCAATAGCTAGAGAAAATAAAAAAATAACAAACGATGTTTCCAAAGACCAATGACCTAACCCTATAAGAACATAACCGGGATTATCATAAGTCTCTAACCAACTCTGAATAAAATAAGCCCCTGCAATAGCAATACAAAGAGCAACCGAAAAATAAATAATCTTTTTCATACGATTTCCTCTCGTTTAAGGTTTTACTTTATCGGAAACAGCTTTAGGCTTAGCTTGTTTTTTTAAAGATGGAGTATCAGGCTTTAGCTTTATAGAATTTTGTTTATTATCTAGCTTCGGCTTTATAGAGTCTTGTTTATCTCGTTCAGTTTTTCCTATCCTCTTATCTGTTTCTATTCTTAACTTAGTAATGTCTTTAATCATTTTTAACGACATACTTACATCAGGAAACTGAGTATGAAGCTGTATATTCTTTAATTTATCCAACTCTTTCAAAAAGTTATTAGAATTAGTATTACGAGTAAAATTATCCTTTAACCATTTTTTTGTGTCTTCAATACTTGACGTATAAACAGCATCATTCTGTTGAACTAGGGCAATTTTGATGATTTCTAACTTAACGCCTAGTTGTTGCCTAATAAATTCAACCTCTTCTTCTGTTAAAATATGCGTCACAGCTTGGTTTGTATGCTTTACCGTAACATAACCTTCCAGCAAATTAAGTGCAGAATTTAATACGCCATGATCACTTTCTTGCTCTTCTTCATCATGATTATGTATTTGTTTTGATTCTGTTAGTGGTTTACCAGAGTATGGTAAAAGTACAGCCAGTTTAGGTATTTTATCTTTTAATAATTGTATCGACGCATGCATTCCCACCACATCCGGCATTTTTACAGTTTGTAAATCAGCAATTTCTTTTGTTATTTGTTCGCGTACTTTAAATGCAGCAGTGTCACCGCTTTCTCTTAACCTTTGATCAGCCGCTTCAAAAGCCATAATTGATGTATTTACATCACCCACTAAGTGTAATCTCTGATTTGCAATACTTAATAAATATTCAGCATCCGCTATTAACCAATCACCTCTTGTTTTTCCTAATTGTCGTTTAACCTGGGTGATATCAGCGGTTAGTTTTTTTCGAGTCGCATTCTGTTTTTCTGTATGTAATTGAGAAAAATCAGCTAATGTTTTAGTGAAATGACTATCTTTTCCAGCGACCTCCTTATTAAAAGTCGCAATTTGTGATTGCATGGAAGCGAGTTGAGATTGAAATGCATTAAGCTGCTTACTGATTTCTATTTCTCTCAAATCCCCTTTATTAATATCAGTCCCTTGATCAGTTTGTTTGTCTCCAACTTCCTGTAGCAAATAAAGCCCACCACCGGCTAATGCTAGAATAAGAATAAAATTGATAATGCCGAATATAAGCCCTGTTTTAGACTTTTTTTGCGTCTCAACCACAGGCTCACTTTTAACCTGCTCTTCACTCTTCACCTGTTCTTCACTCACACTCTTCCCCAATTATTATTTTGTTGAGATCTCATCTTTATCGCTGTCTCAATTATTGCTGTATCACCTGGTTTTTCTGTTACAGAAATGTGTTTAAATCCTATTTTTTCAGCTATTTTTTTAATTCTATGACTAATAACAATAATCGGTACGGAAACTAGCTTATCATGCAGTTCTTCAGCTATCATCGCCATTAAGTTATTTAAACCCTCACCACTTGTTATCGTTATAATATTTAATGTCCCTTGTCGAAGCATATCAGCTATATTGGAGTCATTATATTCAGGCTTTTCTCTTGTATACACTTCCATGTAATCTACTTTTGCTCCTCTTTCTCGTAGGCTATTCGCTAAAGTTTCTCTTCCGCCTTTACCTCGAATGATTAAACATGCTTGTCCTCTTACATTGATCATTTCCTTTGTCGCAAGCAATCCTTCAGAATTAAAATGAGCGTCAGGAATTAAAGAAACCGATAAACCAATAGAATGTAATGCTTTTTCAGTCGCCTTTCCCACTGCAGCAATAGAACTCTTCTTAAAATGTTCTATTGTGCCATCATTCGCACTGAGTGCAAAATTAACTGCATTTGCACTGATAAAAATCAGCCATCGATACTGGTTTATAACCTCAAGCTGTTGATTAATTTTGTTATTCTCTAAAGCAACGATTTCAAGTGTTGGAAATCGAATTGATTTCCAACCTTGCTGATCAATCAAACGACACAAAGATTCTGCTTGACGCTTCGGACGCGTGACTAAAAGAGTATATTTTGCTAGTTTTTCGCTCACAAACATTCTTAAAATTTAAGTAGACAATCCCTATAATAAAAATTTCAAATCAATCCACACACACTCTATTCCATAACAATAGACTAATACAAAGCTTTCAATATTTTGTCCGCACCCTGAGCCAACAAATCATCCGCCACAGCCTGACCTATTTTCTCTGCCTCTGCAAGCGTTCCTTTTTTCTCTGATCGATAAAGTACTGAGCCATCAGGCGCTCCAACTAAACCTCTCATGAAGAGCTGTTCACCTTGTAATTCAGCAAAACCAGCAATAGGTACCTGACATCCACCCATTAGACGAGCATTCATCGCTCGTTCTGCTGTAATCCTAATAGTTGTCTCAGTATCATGCAGCACTTTCAAAAGGTCATTCGTTTCTTTATCTTCAACTCTACATTCAATCCCTATCGCACCCTGTCCCATTGCCGGTAAACTTGTCGTCGTATCCAAAGATTGAGTGATTCTATCACCCATACCTAAACGTTTTAAACCAGCACTAGCTAATATAATAGCATCGTATTCGCCTGCGTCTAATTTAGCCAAACGAGTATTAACGTTACCTCTTAATGATAAAATTTCAGCATTAGAAAATTTTTCTTTTATCTGACATTGCCTCCGCAAGCTAGAAGTGCCTATTTTTGCATTTGTAGGCAAGTCATTTAACGATTTATATTTATTTGATACAAACGCATCAGTTGGATCTTCTCTGTTTAAAATAGCAGATAAATGTAATCCTTCAGGAAATTCAACGGGCACATCTTTCATAGAATGTACGGCAATATCAGCAGTCCCCTCAAGCATACCTACCTCTAACTCTTTAACAAACAACCCTTTTCCTCCTATTTTAGCCAAAGGAGCATCCAGGATTTTATCCCCTTTAGTAACCATTTTAACTAATTCTGTTTTAATATCTGGAAATGCCTTCTCCAGTCGTTCAGCCACATGCTCAGCTTGCCATAATGCTAAAGGGCTTTTACGTGTTGCAATACGAATTATCTTTTTTGCCAAAATGAATCCCGAATAATATTAACTAAATGACTTATTGTAATCTGATTTAAGGAAATGGAAAATGGGTTTAGCGGTATAATTAGCGCCTTTCAGCTTTTTTATCTAAATAGAACATTAAAATGGCCACCGTTAATACTGATAAACTTTCTAGTGCTCGCTTTGCTCAAGCAACTGATGCTTTTGTTGAAATTTTCACCGCCTCAGTTGATTTTGATCAGCGTATGGCTCAAGAAGACATTGATGGATCTATTGCTCATGCAAAGATGTTATGCAAAATAGGCATACTCAACGAATCTGAGCAGAGCGACATTATTAATGGCCTAAATACAATCAGCCAAGAAATAAAACAAGGCACATTTAATTGGTCAATCAAGCAGGAAGATGTACATATGAACATCGAAGCACGTTTGACTGATCTAATTGGCATAGCTGGTAAAAAACTCCATACTGGTCGATCCAGAAATGATCAGGTCGCTACCGATATTCGTCTTTATTTGAGACATGAAATAGAAAATATTACAAGCCAACTCACTCGTTTACAGACTGCAATTTTGGATTTGGCAGAAAAAGAGGCCGACACAATTATGCCTGGCTTTACCCATTTACAAGTTGCTCAACCCGTAACTTTTGGACACCATTTAATGGCTTGGTTTGAAATGCTGTCTCGTGACAAAGAACGCTTACAAGACTGTTGTAAACGTATTAATATTATGCCTTTAGGTGCAGCAGCATTAGCAGGAACAAGCTATCCTATTGACAGACATATGACAGCTGAATTACTAGGTTTCTCACGCCCATCCAATAATTCTTTAGACTCTGTGAGTGATAGAGACTTTGCTATTGAGTTTACTGCAGCAGGCAGCTTGATCATGATGCATTTATCCCGTTTCTCAGAGGAGCTTGTGTTATGGGCTAGCGTTCAATTTGATTTTATCGACATTCCTGACGCCTTTTGCACGGGATCATCCATTATGCCGCAAAAGAAAAACCCAGATGTTCCTGAGTTAGTTCGTGGTAAATCAGGGCGTGTCACCGGACATTTAGTGTCGTTATTAATGTTAATGAAAGGTCAACCTTTAGCTTACAACAAAGATAACCAAGAAGATAAAGAGCCTCTTTTTGATACCGCTGATACCTTAGTAAATTCTTTACGCGCTTTTGCCGATATGATCCCTCATATAGGTACCAAAAAAGAAAATATGTATAACGCAGCAAAGCAAGGGTTTGCAACAGCAACGGATCTTGCTGATTATTTAGTTCGTAAAGGCATGGCATTCCGTGATGCTCATGAAGTTGTTGGCTTAGCTGTGCGATTAGGTGTCGACTCTAAAAGAGATTTATCTGAAATATCCTTAGAAGAGCTACAACAGTTCTCTACAGAAATTACGGAAGATGTGTTTAATATTTTAAAACTGGAAGGGTCTGTAGCCTCCAGAAAACATATTGGTGGTACTGCACCTGACACAGTTAGATCTGCGATTAAATCAGCCAGAGCAGAAATGTGATTGACTCATGATAACAACCATTGACTTTCTTAGACATGGCGAAACATCAGGAGGTTCATATTACAGGGGAATTACAGACGACCCATTAACCAAGCTTGGCTGGCAACAAATGAATAGCGCCGTTGCTAGCCACCAGTGGGATCATATTATCAGCTCTCCTCTTCATCGTTGCCTAGATTTTTCACAACACCTTAGCAAGCAGACAAACACCTCGTTTAGTCGTGACTCTCGTTGGCAAGAAATTAATTTTGGTGACTGGGAAGGAAAAACTGCAGATCAAATTAACCCAACCGAGTTAACTCAATTTTACCATGACCCAATTAATAATCCCCCCCCAAATAGTGAACACTATTTAGTTTTTCAGTCTCGAATACATCTAGCTTGGAATAAATTAATTAGACTTTACCCTAACCAGCATATTTTAGTCGTTACTCATGCAGGTGTTATTCGCTCACTATTTCCTTTATTTCTTAAACTTCCTGTTGCTAATATTTTTAATCTTCAAGTTGATCTCGCTAGCTTCACTCGTTTTCAATATTTTCAAGAAAGTCAAAGTCAATTTATCACCCTTGTATTTCACAACAATAAAACTTTTTCATAAATTAATTCACCTCCCCCATTCCATTAGGTATGGCACAAGAATACTTTCCTTCGCTCTCAAGAAGGCGTTGTTTTACTCTTTTTTCTAGCATAAAAGATGGCTCCCAAACTAGCCACAAGTAAAAAACCAACAAGCTTCATCACGCTATTTTCAAAATTATCTTCTGGCTCGTTAACAGCAGGAAATCTAAACTTTGTTAAAACACCCAAGCCAGAATCATTGACATCTATCGTAATAGATTTTGCATTTAAACCAAAAATTTGGATTTCGCCTCCATCAAAAGGCTTATAGTTTCTAGATTTTAATTCCACAATATTTGGATAAATAGGTTCAGAAGAAAAATGTGCAATACCTCCTAAAGCCTTACTTATCTCAGTTTCTAATTGCTTAGTACTTTTGCCTTTTGTCTTTATTTCTATGGGAGACTTATTATCAATTGTTACCGAAATAACACCACCGGCGGTCTCTTGAACAATATTTGATGAAAAATTATCAATGTATTCAACCGCAGCAGAGTACACAAGGTCAATAGCCAAATCCACGCTCGCTTCACTAAAACTCTTCCCAGGAATATTGTACTGTAATTTTTGATTTGTATAGTCACCAAAAATCACCCTAGTTAAATCAAAACCTGAAGTATTAGTAACAACAAATTCTGACGTATTATCAGTATATTTAACAGTCGCTCCACGTGAACCAGGTGCCTCGTAATTAATACCACCATTCAGTGATTTTGCAATTTTTTTGGCTGCTTCAACATCTTTAGCTGTTTTTGTATTAGACCCATCAATATACGTTAGTCCTTTTGCTTTATTTTCCGCACCCTCTTCTTGTTTCCAAGAAACTAAAGATGAAAAAATAGTTTCTTTTGTTTTTTTGGGGGTTCCTGTTTTCACACGAAGCTGATCATTCCCTGCTTGAGCAGCAAAACTTATTGTTGGTATACCAATCGCGAAAGTAAGGGTAAATAATGCTGCTAAATTTAAAACTCTTCTTTTTTTCATCAGGTTATTTTGCATCCTACTTTAGGTCAGTTTAAAAGGTAACTTTATATTCAATAACCCTATCAGTATACACCGAAAATAAAGACATTCCTTTCACATAACAATTCACTTTTAATAACCCAAAGAAACAACTGGTTACACGCACCCTCTTTACCTAATAAAACAAAAAAAACACCACTAAGTACAACAATATCATTTCGTTTTTGTGCCTAACAAAAAAACATAAATAAAACTTATCCAAAATATCTTGTTACAATGGAAGGATTTTCGAAATTTAAAACCAAATCTGGAGATAGAAAACATGGCAATTAAAGTTGCAATCAATGGTTATGGCCGCATCGGACGCAACGTCCTTCGTGCTTTATATGAATCAAACCGTACAGGTGAAATACAAATCGTTGCGATCAATGATTTAGGAAATGCAGAAACAAATGCCCACCTAACTCAGTATGATACTGCTCATGGTAAATTTCCTGGCGAAGTAAGTGTTCAAGACGGCAACCTAGTTGTTAACGGCGACGTTATTAAAGTTTTCGCAGAAAGAGACCCATCAAAACTACCTTGGAGCGACTTAGGTATTGATGTTGTTCATGAGTGTACTGGTTTTTTCGCAAGCAAAGAAAAAGCTTCTGCCCACATCGCAGCTGGCGCTAAAAAAGTTGTTATCTCTGCTCCTGGTGGCGCAGATGTTGATGCAACTATTGTATACGGTGTTAACCACGGCACATTAAAAGCATCTGATACTGTTATTTCAAATGCATCTTGTACTACTAACTGCTTAGCTCCATTAATTCAGCCTTTAAAAGATGCTATCGGCGTTGAACAAGGACTAATGACAACTATTCACGCTTACACAAACGACCAGGTATTAACTGACGTATATCACCCTGATTTATTACGTGCTCGTTCTGCTACACAATCTATGATCCCAACTAAAACAGGGGCTGCAGCAGCGGTAGGCTTAGTACTTCCTGATCTAGCAGGTAAATTAGATGGTTTCGCCATGCGCGTACCAACAATCAACGTTTCTGTTGTTGATTTAACATTTACAGCAAGTCGCGACACGTCTGTAGACGAGGTAAATAAAATTTTAACTGCTGCTTCTGAAGGTGCTTTAAAAGGTATTTTGAACATCAACACACTCCCTTTAGTGTCCATTGATTTCAACCACGACCCTGCATCATCTACTTATGACAAATCACTAACTAAAGTAAACGGTCGCTTAGTTAAAGTTTTATCTTGGTATGATAACGAATGGGGTTTTTCTAACCGTATGCTTGATACTACGGTTGCTTTAATAAATGCTAAATAACGGAACAACATGC
>JAGLDH010000245.1 GCA_023145835.1 Methylococcales bacterium | reverse complement strand
AGCAAAACTAAAACTTGCAAGAGAAATAACCTGACAAAACACCTTTCCTGAATTAGGACTAACGCCCGCATCACTTGACGTAAAAAGGGGCGCATTTTTTTGCTCCGCAAAAAATGTGACGCTTTTTACGGTCAAGTGGATGCGATTGTTAGCCAATTAATACTCTACTCTAGCTTCTTCTAACTTTTTAAATGATCTAAAATTTTCTTGTAAAACATCATTAGAAAGTTTTTCTAATTCATAGGTAAGTTGATTTAACCCTTGTAAGGTTGCATGACCCTCGGTGAAAATTTTTCTATGTTCATCAGGAACGTTTAAAGACTCTCTTAAATTAATATTGCTTTGCAATGTTTTACAATAAGCCAAACATGATGAAAAAATAGATAGTTCTTGTTTATTTGGAAAGTTAAGTAATGAGTTATTCATATTAAAGGCTATGGAAACTATGTCATAACTTGATAAATCAATAGTTTCCGTATCATATTTTAATGATTTCATAAGTCTTGCAGCTTTTCTTAAACCGCCATTTGTTTCACTATCTTTGTGTTCAATCCAAGCATTATGTAGAAAAGGAGTGTTTTTTAGTCTTTCTAATTTTTTAGAATCTAAAATTTGAACAGCTCTGTAAATTTTATTTTTGGTTTCTGCATATTTGTTAGTATTAAACCAATTAGAAGGAACAACATCGACTTTTCTAGTGAGAGAGCCTCCTTCAATTGCAATTGACTTACTGCCACTAGAGTCTACCTCAGCTTGAGGAAAAGCATTTTCAAGAGAAGATACACAATCTTTTCTCAAATCAACCAAGTCTTGTATAGGATTTCCTTTATAGGGACTAGAAACCTCTTGAGGGGATTCTAAAGTAACAAATTTGCCTGTTAAAACCAGTACATCTATATCACTTTTAGCCTTTATATGGGTATCATTTGTAACTGACCCTTGATATTCATACTCACAATTGTCTTCTAGTCGGGATTTTAGTTGATTGCATATTCTCTCGCCCTGAATATACGTGTTTTTTGTATATTCAGGGTCAATTGGTTGCATAGCACCAATAACATATTTAACCGAATCACTTTGTTGAATTCTTTTATATGCTTCATTTAGTAATTTGGCTTCTTCAATGCTAGGGTCAATTCTTCGGGCTTCAAGCTTATCAAGTAGGCTCATTTTCTTTTTTCCTTAATTCTAATATTCCAACTGTGTTTCTATGCCTATCAGTATAATAGTGACCTTTTGCGCTTAAACAAGACAGATCAAATAAAAGCTCGGCAGACCCTGAATGTTTTAAAAGCTCCAATTCATCTGCATTAGGTATATTTTCATATTGATACAAAACTTTATAGCCAACCCCTTCATCAATATGGATACTTGCTGATACACTTTTTGAAGATGACTGTTTAGTCTTTATATATATGTAAATTTTTGACCATGACTGGGTTATTGTAATTTCCCCACTCCATATAAAATCTGCTTCTTTACCTTCTTTTAGAGTGGTTTTTCCCTCTACAACCCATTCGCCATTAAAGTCTGGCACTAATAAAAATTTTCTTAAAAAACTTATACGCCATAAATATTTATTGAAAAGCCAGTAGAGTCCTCCAAAAATCGCAAATACAGGTATTACAGTTACAGGGATAGAAGACCAACCTGCAGTCGCCTCTGCATAATCAAGGATGGTTTTTGAAAGATTGTTAATAAATGGTGTAACTGTAATCGCAATTAACGCCAAGAAAAAAAGTATTTTTTCTTTTGGGTGATTATCTATTGAATAATCATGCACAATATAAAACTCCTTTTTTGGCTAA
>JAGLDH010000244.1 GCA_023145835.1 Methylococcales bacterium | reverse complement strand
ATTTTTTAAAAGTGTTAAACTCTTGCTTTACATTGGGATTGATTAATCTTTGAATTCCATTCCACATTTGCCTATCATTAGGAGTGATAAAAGTAAGAGCACAACCCTCTGCCCCAGCTCTTGCTGTTCTTCCAATTCTATGAATAAAATCTTCTGGAACTTGGGGAAGATGGTAATTAATTACATGTTGAATAGACGGCACGTCTAAACCTCTAGCAGCAAGTTCAGTGCTGATTAGAATACGTATTTTCCCAGAACGAAACGCGATTAAAGTTCTTTGTCTTTTTGATTGTCTTAAATTTCCATGCATGCAGTCACAGCGGAGCCCATCATCATGTAACCGATCTGCCATTTTATCTGCATTACGCTTTGTTTTTACAAAAACTAAAATAGATCCTTTCCTTTTATAAAGTTCTTCCAGTAATTTGTTATATTTGTCACCTTCACTTACTTGAATAACTTCTTGTTTAATTTTTGAAATGGGCGTCGTTGTTGATCCAACTCTTATTCTTATTGGGTCATTTAAATATCTTTCAGTAATTTTAAGAATATTTTGAGGCAAAGTTGCTGAAAATAATAATGTTTGATGTTTTTTTGGTACAAACTTTAATATTTGTTCTACCTGTGGAATAAAACCCATATCTAACATTCTATCTGTTTCATCAAGGACTAAAAAATATGATTGATGCAATTTTAGACTTTTTCTTTTTAAGTGATCGTTGAGACGTCCAGGAGTTCCAATAATTAATCTTGGGCGCTTTTGTAATTGCCTTAATTGTTTTTGCATAGATTCACCACCAATAAGTACAGCAGATTTAATATTCATAGTATTTTCTATTAATCCATTAAGAACATCTCCAACTTGAACCGCTAGCTCACGCGTTGGACATATAATAAGTGCGTTACTACCTCTGTCATTTAGAAGTTTATTAATACAAGCAATTCCATAACAAAGTGTTTTTCCCGTACCAGTTTGTGCTGTACCCAAAATATCTTTTCCAAGAAGAGCTGGAGGTATAGCCTGCGCTTGAATTGGTGTGGGAATTTTAAAATACATTCTCGCAATCGAGTGTTTTAAAGATTCATTTAAATTTAGTTCTGAAAAATTTTCCATAAATTTTATATGCTTAATTACTTGGCCGAATTTAAACCTGCGACTTTTAGGTTGCTAAAAATTCTATAACACAGAACCAAGATCCCTAGAAACTTTTTCATATTATTTATAATTTTAAATTTTTAATACTTATTTATATAATCTCTTAAATATTGATTTTCTTCTTTATACTGATTGATAATATAATTTACCACATCACCAATAGAAACCATGCCTAAAAGCTTTTTTTCTTCCATTATAGGAATATGTCTGATTTTATTATTAGTAATTATTTCCATTAGTTCAGTTACAGAAGGATTTAGATTGCAAGTAATTAAATTTTTTGACATTATTTTAGTAACTGAAAGATCGTTTTTAAATTTATCATTAAAAATATATCGAGCAAGGTCACGTTCAGAAACAATTCCAATTACATTGTTGTCTTGTGTGCTTAATACTGGCATGGCACCAATATTGTGTTTTTGAAGTTTTTCGCTTACTGTTTTTAATGTATCATTTTCACTCAATGTAAAACATTTTCTTTTAGAAAGCTTTGTAACAAGTTTCTCAGACATAATTTTTTGTTTTGAACTTTGTAATTACTATATCAGTCATATTTATTATTCTTTTATAATTCTAGATCCTACTACAACAAACCCAGAACCAAGATCCCTAAAAACTTTTTCATA
>JAGLDH010000243.1 GCA_023145835.1 Methylococcales bacterium | reverse complement strand
TGAATAGTTGGAGCCCAGTACCATATTTAATGAGTGTTCAGTTTGTACTTGTGGCTGAATACTTTTCTTTTTTCTATTTATTTAAAAAATTGAGTTTGGGTTCACAGACTCAATTTTTTTTTGGGCATGAAGTCGCAGATTTTCTTAGCTTAATATCTATAATTGAAGAATAATTAATATTCAACAATATATTTATGGTTATGGGTGGTCTAAAAAAATCCTGTGGAGCTAAAGGATTTACGCTAATTGAATTGATGATAACAATTTCTATTGCAGGGATTGTTATGTCTGTAGGCGTTCCAAGTTTTTCTCAAGCTATAAAAAGCAGTCGATTAACAAGTAATGCTAACGCATTGATTGTTTCCCTTAATTTTGCCCGGAGTGAGGCCGTAAAACGTAAAGTTAAAGTATTTGTTAGAAGAAAAGGAAGTACCAGTCAACATTGGGATAACGGTTGGGATATATTTATAGATTTGAATGCAAATCAAGTCTTTAATGATGGAACGGACACTCTTTTAAGAACATTTTCTGCTATCAGCGAAGGATATACTTTAAGAACAGGCGGTAATTATGCAGATTGGATTGCATACTTACCTACTGGGTTTAATGATGGATCGGGTAGTGCAAATCATGATTCCTTCGGGTTATGTGCTGAAACGGGCGATACTGAAAACTCTCGTAAAATATCAGTTAATAAAATTGGGCGACCCAGAGTTTCAACTGGAGATGTAACAACATGTCCATAACTATTAATAAGCTTGAGAAGTATTCTAGTATAAAAAGGTATGTTGATGCTTAACTTAGACGCTAGACCTTTAAAAAACTCTGGAGTTGGGATGATTGAATTATTGATCACTCTTGTCGTTACCTCGGTTGGGCTTCTTGGGTTAGCTGCTTTGCAGGTAACGGGGTTGAGAAATAATCAATTTGCTTATAACCATACTCAGGCAATAACGTTAGCGTCTGATATTTCTGATCGAATGAGAACAAATAGTGATGCAGTTAAAGCAGGGAATTATATTCAAGCTACAAATAATACAGCCTATAGCTCTTGTCTGACGTCAGCGGGTTGTAGTGCAAATGAAATGGCTAAAAATGATACTTATGAGTGGCATGAATTAATTGTTGAAAGACTGCCTTTGGGGAATGGGTTAGTGTGTATTGATAGCACTCCAAATAGCACAGATACTCCGGCATCACCAGCATGCGATGGGCTAGGTAAAGATTATACAATTAAAATTTGGTGGGATGATGACAGAGATGGAAATCTTGATAACCCTTTTATATTAAGTTTTAGACCATGAATTATTTTTCTTTTTCTAAAATGAATTTTAACAAAGGATTTACTTTAGTTGAGATGTTAATTGCTTTGCTCTTAAGCACAATTATATTGGCTGGGATTGGGAAAATTTTTGTAGGCAGTAAAATGACTTATAGCTTGCAACAAGAATTATCAAGAATTCAAGAAAACGGTCGCTTTTCAATGAATTATCTTGCACAAGAAATTCGTCCTGTAGGTTTTCAAGGGTGTCCTAATTTATCGGCAATTACGCCAACAATTATCGTTGATGATTCTCCGCCTGATTTTAATTTAGACTCGGCACTTGTTGGGTATGACTACGATGGAAGTTCTATTACTGGGTATAGCTTACCTGCAGGTGTTACCAGTGGAACTAGCATAATAACGATACAACGAGGAGGGGGGTGTAGTGATTATTTAACGACAGATATGGTCAATAATACGGATGATTTATCCATTTCAAATAATTGTGGATTTAAAGCAGATGATGTTTTGGTTCTATCCGATTGTAAAACAACAGATATTTTTTTAGCTTCTTCTGGCTCAGCAAATGGAACAATAAAACATGCAACAGGTGGAGCGAACACCTTGGGGAATTTAAGTAAATTGTATAGTAGAAATGCTGAGATATTTAAATTATCTAGGCGTGATTATTATATTAAAGACTCATCATTATTTCGAAGAGACATGTATTACGAGAATGATGAGCTGGTGACAGATGAAAATATAATAACAGAAGAAATTATAGAAGGTGTTGGAGGTATGACCATCACTTATGGTGTGATGTCTTCGTTTAACAAACAAGCATATATTTCAGCAGATGATGTAACCGATTGGCGAAATGTAAAAAGTGTAAATATTGAATTGAAATTAAAGTCTGTAGGTAATTCGAATAATGCACGATTGCAAAATAAAGACTTTTCAACAACCATTTTTTTGCGGAATCGAGTGTGAAAATTATTTTTCAACACTCCTCTCACTTAAAAGCTAACTCTCAGAAAGGCGCTGTACTGGTTGTTAGTCTTTTGTTTTTATTAATAATGACCATTCTCGGTGTATCTACCATGAGTACCAATGTGCTTGAAGAAAAAATGGTGGGTAATAGTCGTCAGCTAAGAATAGCCTTTCAGGCAGCGGATAGTTGTAACAGCCGGCTTGTTGTGGAGAATAATTTTACATTTGAAGATACCTGGGAAGATGCTTGGGAAAGCGCAACAAATATGGGGCATGGAAGTGCAAAAAATGCAGCTTCTTATTCAGCTGAACGAAAATTTATAATGGATACCTCGCCTTCAAGAAACTCTGGTTATAGCGCTATTAAATTTAGAGCTTCTCATAATGAATATAGATGTACTGGGTCTGGTGCTTCAGGGGCTCAAGTTGTTCTAAGACAAGGTGTTTATCAAATTACACCTAAGCTAAATTAACAATATTATTCAGGTAAAATATGATGAATAAAAATACTAAAAGGGTTAACGTAATTGCATTTTTCATGCTTGTTTTTTTTAGTTCGTCGATACATAGTGATGATACTGAGATTTATTTAGGGGGGACTGCCTCAGTTGAGGTAAAGCCAAATGTGCTTTTTGTACTAGATACATCCAGTAGTATGACTTCAACAGATGGTACAGGTATCACTAGGCTACAACGAATGAAAACAGCGTTGAATTCAATTTTGAATCAAGCTTCTAATATTAATGTGGGTATGATGCGTTTTCATGGAGAAGGGGGCCCTGTTCTTTATCCTGTTGCAGACATTGATGCAAATGTGAGTGTTGTTGAGGGTATTGATGATAGTGAAGGTTCGGCTAATTCAAGGGTTAGTAGTGGAAGTGATGATGCTGAAGAAGTATCGGGTACTGTATCAGTAGATAGTAATCAACTAGAACTTGTTAAAGTAATATCTGGTGTCACGAACCTTGAAAGACGGATCTCGACTAATAATGATGATGCTGAAGAAGACGTTTCATCTGGATCTATTGATTTAGGAAGTTCCGATTTAGAATTAATAAGGGATGGTGGTAATCAATATGTAGGTATTCGTTTTAGAAATATCACTATTCCACCAAATGCAACGATTCAAAGTGCTGAAATTGAATTTGAAATAGATGAACATAAAAGTGAGGCAACTTCAGTTATTATTGAAGGCCAGCTTGCATTAAATCCCTCTATTTTTAGTAATTCTAATGGAAATATATCATCAAGATCAGTCACAGCAGAGTCAGTTTCTTGGGCAAATCTTCCAGAAAAAGCAGTTGATGATAAACTGACAACGCCCGATATATCTTCTGTTGTTCAGGAAATTATCGATCAGTCTGGCTGGAGTGCTGGTGGTAATCCAATGGTATTTATTATTAGCGGATCTGGTAAAAGAACAGTTGAATCACATAATGGTCAATCTTCTGCCGCTCCTTTATTAAAAATTAGCTATACCGTTGGGGGTGCGACTGAAACTGAACAAACGGTTGGTTTGCGGTTTCAAAATGTAGCTGTTCCTCAAGGTGCAACTATCACAAGTGCAACGATTGAATTTGAAGCGGCTAATGATGATAGTGAGGCAACTTCTTTAACGATTAAAGGTGAAGATAGTGATAATTCTTCATTGTTTGTTTCAACTGCTAATGATATTTCTTCTAGAACACAAACAACAGCATCTGTAGATTGGAGTAGTATCCCTGCATGGACAAATGGAAGTCGTTATCAAACGCCGGATATTACCTCTGTTATTCAGGAAATTGTTAATCGGTCTGGGTGGTGCGGAAATAACGCGTTGGCAGTTTTTTTAGAAGGAACAGGGCTTAGAAAAGTAAAGTCTTATGAAAATTCAAGTACGGCCGCTCCAAAATTGAGTATTCAATATGATGAAGACACGGTTGCAGCTGATGCTTGTATTAATGAAGAGTTTCAGTCAAAAATTTCTAGTGGGACTGATGATGCAGAAGAGGCAAGTGATGGTGCTATTAACCTTTCTAGTTCAGATTTGGAAATGGTTCAAGAATCAACGACACAAACTATCGGATTACGGTTTCGAAATATCAATATTCCAGCAAATACGACTATTTTAGAAGCCTCTATAGAATTTACAGTTGATGAATCCGATAGTGGATCAACCAACTTAACGATTGTAGGTGAAAAAATAGCAGATGCAGCGACTTTTTCATCAACGGTGAATGATATACTTCACGCGGTCACGGT
>JAGLDH010000242.1 GCA_023145835.1 Methylococcales bacterium | reverse complement strand
ACCAAACTCATGATCTGTGTTTTCAGTGCTAATCGTTGTTTTATTGGCTAAACGAAATTGCTCCGAGTCTCTATGAGGGTTACTTTTGTTTGCATTAAAAACACCATCCCAGCCTCCTTGTGCATTCCAACCAAATGCTGGATGTTCTACCGCTGGTTTCGGCAGCGTTGCAGGGGGTGGAAAATTATTGGCAAAGCCATCACCAATCACCGCTTTAGGGTGGTCATGGGCAATTTGCTTTTGTACCACAAAAGGAATCTGAAAATAGTTATCTGTGTAATTAAACCATGTCCTATTTTCTACATCATCACTGAATTGATAGCCTGTATTAAATGATACATTGGTGCGTTCACCTTCACTTTGATGCCTAAAACCATCTGTTCTTGAGTGCCCAGCTCCCAGATAATAATCCCACTTTTTATGCTTCCCTCCGACACCTAAGCTGCCGTTAAAGCTATCAAAAGAGCCTCCTTGTAAACGGATAAAATTATCACTGTTTAAGCCTGTACGAGAGGTCATATTAATCGCCCCGCCCAGTGTTGAACCACCATATTGCAACGCATTTGCACCGCGAAAAACAGAGACATAACGCATTTGTTCTGTGGGCAATAAGCCTAAGATAAATGAGCCATCCGCTTGATTAACGGCTAAACCATCATAGAGTAACTGTATTCCTCTATCGACAGGGTTATCCTGAATACCAGAACCCCGTATATTCAATCGAGGCTGATCATTTCCACCAAAAAACTCTTGCATGATGATGCCCGGTTCATTTCCTAGCACATCATTAAGCGTACCATTACTGGTGACAGCATCATCAAGATCAAGCAGATTAGTACCTCCTGGTACATCCGAGAGCATTTTTTGTATTCCCATTTTTGTAGGGCGTGCAGGGTCATGCTTTCCTGTGACGGTAATACCAGGTAAATTAACGGCTTCTTCTGCAATTGCTGAGTTGATCAATAGAGACTCAGCAATTACATAACTAATGATTAATATTACTTTTTTCATGTATCACTATTAAGTAGATTATCGTTCTCCGTCTGGTACTAAAACGGTTCTAAATTGCTAAGGGTTCTTCTTTATAATTAAAACAATATGTAGATGTTATTTATGCTTCAAAGTAAGCTGTGTGATTCATTTTTTTGTGTGATTTCATTGTTTGTAAGCAATAGCCAATCGCCTCTTTTATCGTTTTTTCTGATGCTTGTTTTTTTTTAGAAAAAACTAAGGCTGAAATTGGCTTAACCCATAAAGATAAGGGCTCTCTCAGCTCTTCGTTCAATGCTTTTTCTATAAATTCCTGTTCAAGGCCTTGCGCTTGAAGCTTGCTTATTTTCATTGCAATTTTTCCTACTGGAACACATGCTGCTACTTCTTCGGAATTATATTCATCGACTGCAGCTGCTGGCTGGCTTAAAAAAGCAATCATAATGATCGGGGTAATAATAGAATGTAATTTAAACATTTTCTCTCCTTCTTCTTCTTTTATCGGTTGACAATGAATAGTGATCTCCGACAAATATTTGTACTTATTAATCGAGTTATTTTTACAGAGAGACTCTAGTTACCTAAAATCTCTCTGTCGGTAGAAGAAAAGTTATTCTGGAATTTTAATTTTGCCTTTTTTGATTTTCTTAATTACTTTTTTCAAATATCCTTTTCCGATTGTATCTTCGATGGTATCTTTATATTCAGTCAGGGTGTCAACTAAACTTTCTTCATTGTTTAAGCCTGAACCCACAATGATTAGTCCTCCCATACGTGCTCCCCAGTGAGGAGGGCACTTATAAAAATAGACACCAGGCTTGTCTATTTCATATGAGTAATTTGCACCCATTTTAGAGATCATTTTGTCAGCTCCATCTGGAATTTTAACGACATCTACAAAATGAGTTGGCATGTCTCGAAATTCAATAATGTCACCTTGGTCAGCAAAGACTACGTCAGGTTTAAATTGAATTCCTACGCCTTTGACTGTATGTGTTTCTTTACTATGTGCGGTAGATAGCATTAATAACCCGAACAAGGCTGATGTAAGTTTTAAAAGATGTTTCATTTTTACCTTCCATATATATTTAAATTTTTTTATTATGATCCAAATAAGGCTCGTGTATTGGTATAGCTAGATTACTTATGGCAAGCAATACTTTGCTTTCTCTGGAATTAATACTATTAATGTCAAGATATTAGTTATAACGAAAGATAACTTGACTTAAAGAGTATGAAATAATTCTAAACCAACTTGAAGTAAATGTAAACGCGAATCATTCGTATTCGTGTTAAAGTAAGTTATCATTCTATTCCGAGACATTCTTCTGTATCCCTATCATTAAATTAATGTGAGATAAAAAAATGAAAACTAATTTATTGTTTTTTCCTATGGTTGGAATTTATATGATTAGCATTTGTAATACGACTTATGCAGAAACATTCTCTGATAAAAAAACGATTGAACTACCCGTGTTAGAAGTAAAAGGAGACTTTCTTAATAATACTTCACCAGAAGAATTGCTCCGTTTCCCAGGCAGCCGAAGTCTAATTTCTGTTGAAAATGCAAAATCACATGGCGATAATGAAATTAAGGATGTTCTACGTCGTATTCCCGGTCTGATTTCATCTGAAAATAATGGCACCGGTGGAAGTGGAGCTTCATTGAATATAGGTGTTCGTGGTTTAACGCAGCGGCTCTCTCCTCGCTCGACTGTTTTGCTGGATGGCATACCTTTATCTGTAGCACCTTATGGGCAACCACAATTATCATTAGCACCTGTTACCCTTGGATTGTTAGAATCTATTGATGTAATTCGAGGTGGTGGATCAGTACGATATGGACCGCAAAATGTGGGGGGTATTATTAATTTTGTGACTCGCGCTATTCCTGATGAATTTTCCACAGATTTTGGATTTACATCGAACATTTATACCCAAGGGGATAACGATTTTGAAGCGGGGGAAATTGAAGCCTTTATGGGAGGAAAAATACCTGATTCAACTATCGGTGTAGCACTTTTGTATGGTGGTAAGCATGGTTCTTCTTGGCGACAACATTCTGATGAAGATATTGATAATATCATGCTAAAAGCTGAATATTCACCTGCTGAAGGTCATATTGTTACGGGCAGAGCGACCTATTATAATGCTGAGTCCGAACTAGCCGGAGGCCTTTCGCCTGCTGATTTTTTATCTGACCCATACCAATCAACTCGACCTTATGATGAATTTGAAGGTGAACGAAAAGAAGTCGTACTGGGCTATAGTGGTCAATTATCAGACCGATTCAAACTGGATTTAAAAACATTCTATAACGATAGTTTTAGGCAATATACCTTTGCAAAAGGTTCTCCTAGCAAAGCAAAGAGACTGGATCGTTTACCTCGTGAATATGAGATTTTTTCAATAGAAGGCCGGCTTGCTGCGTCGTTTAAATACGGTGAACTTGGTTTTGGTTATCGCTATTTACAGGAAGATGCGCACGAACAACGTTATCGACGATCTCATCCTAAAGGTGAAAACCCATTTGATACAGCCGAGAAAATTAGTCGCGATTCCGATAATGAAACAACCGCACATGCTTTATTTGTAGATGCGCGAGTGGACTTAGGAAATTTAAGCATTACTCCAGGCCTTAGATATGAAGATGTCGATATTTCCAGAAACAATAATCTGACTGGTTTTTTTGAAGAGGTCAATTATCACGAACTACTTCCGTCGGTTGGGATAAATTATTCAGTGACTGATTCACTGGCACTTTTTTTCTCTTACAACCGCTCATTTGGTAGTGTTCAGCATTTACAGCTTAATCTACAGGAAAAAGCAAATTCACTGAATCCAGAGCTCGCAAATAGTTACGAAATAGGAACGCGATATCAAAGCAAACGTATCTCTGCTGAGCTTACATTGTTTAGAATAGATTTTGATAATCAGCTTGTATTCAATGCTGCTAAAGAAAATAAATTCTGGGAAAATAGAGGTGAGACCGTACATCAAGGGATAGAATTGGCTGGTTCTGTTTATTTAGGGACTTTACCTAATGCAGGAGACTTTCAGCTTTATGGGAATTACACGTTTATTGATGCGGAGAGTAAAGAGTTAAATGCGGGTAATGATCTTGAATTTTATTCAAAACATGTTGGACTAGCGGGAATTGAATATATACAAAACAACTGGTCAATCTACTCAGAGATTAATGGGCAATCCAGTCAGTTTGCTGATCCGAAAAACACTGCTGAAGAAACTAAAGATGGCGGTCGAGGTATTATTCCAGGGTTTGTAATTCTAAATGCTGGAATGACATATGATTTTGACATAGACGGATCTACTTTGGCTTTGAGGAGTGGTGTGAAAAACCTGTTAGGAAAGGAATATTTTACTCGTTCGCGTGATAGCTTGGGACGAGGAAAGTATATTAGTGAACCAAGAACTGTTTATTTATCTGCAAACTTATCTTTTTAGTTCTGAATATTAAGAAAATTCTATTTACGAATGCCCATTGTTCGCTTTTTACACCGCTGGCTGGGAATTGTGCTGGCGGTGTTTATTCTATTAATCAGTTTATCAGGTGGAATTCTGGTTTTTAAAGAACCTATTCTAAGGAGAATTCATCCAGTACTTGCACAACCAATTATAAAAAACCAGAAACAAGCTTATCCAAAAATTCTGACACAATTAGAACAACTGTTTCAGAAACCTAAGATTACTTTTTTAAGGTTTCCACAGAAAGGGATGAATGCATTTCATTTATGGTTAAGTGATGGCTCTCAAGCATTTGTTGCTCCACTATCAGGCAAAATAATCACAAGATGGTCTCAGAATGAATCTGTTATCAATATAATATTTTTAATACACACTCGTTTATTAGCAGGGGATATAGGTAAAATAATAGTAGGCTGTATTGGCCTATCAATCTTATTTTTTTTAATGTCTGGTTTATTGTTGTGGTGGCCTCGGCGAAGGCTATTTAGGTTTAAACATCTTGTTCTAAGGTCAACCTCATTAATTCAATATCACATCACTATAGGGGTTGTTTTTACCCCATTTATTCTATTATTTGTTGTAACAGGTACGACCAAAGTATTTTATCGCCCAGTAACAGAAATGGTGACGATGCTCTTAGACCCTGTTAATCCCAAACAGCCTGATTTAATAGTTGATCAAAAACAACAGGTACATAAATCGTGGTCTGAAATTCTGAAAAACCTAAATAAGGCGTTACCAGACGGTGACATAAAATCATGGTCACCGTCTAAACCGAATAATGCCGCCTATATTTTTAGAAAACGTATGCCAGAAGAATGGAATCCTTACGGACGAACATTTATAGTATTGAATCCCTATAATGCGCAGGTTATTCAAATAATTGATGCACGTGAACATCAGGATGGAATGAAAATAATGGAAAAAATTTATCCTTTGCATGCCTCTAAGGTCGGAGGATTATTTTTTAAGACAATCTCTGTTATTTCAGCTATTTTTTTATTCTTATTAACGATGCTAGGAATTAGCAATTTTTTCATACGAAGGATCCGGTAACCAACTTTTTTGTTTGAATATAAACCTAAGGGCACTTCCATTCATCAATTAATAGAGGTACCCACTAGAGGAAGGGGAATATTTCTTTACATATCAAATGCGAACGATTATCATTAGCATTAACTATTATTTATGAATTCTTCTTCTTGATAGTTAGTTATGCTATTTCAGTTGTTACACATACTTAACTTATAAGTATTATCTTAGATACTTGAATACTCTGAATAGCACTTTTTTAATTACTTTCGGAGATCGAAAATGAAAAACTTAGTATTAGGCTTAATTTCAGCCGTTTTATTGACCACATCATTAAATATATCTGCTCATTTAAATGTTGTAGCAGAAAGTGTTTTTTCTGCAGGGGAAGAACCAAGGGATTATCTAGAAGGGAAAAATGTATATATTAATGTCAATGCAGTGGAAGGTTGTAAAGATGCAACCGGTAATAAATACGATACAACGGATCTTGTTGTTGTGATGCCAAATTCCTTGGGAGCCTTGTCAGACAACTTCTTTATGAAAAGTAAAAGTGGTGAGTATGATGCAAATGCAGTTATGTTTACCAGAGCTAGAATATCAAACAATTGGACGAAGGTTGATGTAGTTAAAGGCCCTGTTGATCCTTATTATAAAGACAGAAAAGAAGGTGTTCGAGCGATAAAGTGGTTGGGGGGAAATATTAGTCCTGATCAGTATGATAATCTTGAGTTTAGAGCAAAATTACCCAATATTAAATCGGCTAGTTGTGTTGGGAAGTTACGAGTAGAATTACCGACTATATCATATTGCAAAGACGGGTTTGTAAGAGCATGGATTGGTACAGAAGGATCGAGCTTATTCCCAGCAGATAGTGATAAATTGCAACTTGAAGAAAAGTACGAGTTATATTTCAATGTAACACGAGATGTTGAAAACAACCCATACCCAGAGCATTGTGAAAGAGATGCAGAAGGGGACGTTATCCCTGTTGAAGAAGTGGTAAGACCTTCTGATGCAGATATTGACATTTATGGTGTTCGGTAAAAGTTAGTCAAAATTAATAGAGAGGCCAGGATCGGGGTATTAGTTTTTCTTGGCCTTTCTTAAGGAATCTCTGATCAAGTCCAATTATTTTTAGCTTGCTAAAACTGCCGAGAGAATCAAGGGGTCGGCCAGCTTGATTTTTATAGTCTTCACTTTTTCTATCACCTCCATGTGACGAAAGTTTTGTTGTTCTTGAAATTAATTGACTTATTTTATAATGAAATTCACTGGCACTAAAAATCAAGCTGGCTGACCCAGGGTTGTTAGCCCTATTAAATGCCGACCAAAACCTTTAAAAGAGTTTTTAGACTATGAATCCCGTGAAATTTTATTTTCCTTGGTAATGTAAGTGCTTCACTATTACATCTCTAAGGTTGGGTTTTAAAGGATTCTCATTGTTTGGCTGACGATCCTTTCTAATCAGGAATTAATTT
>JAGLDH010000241.1 GCA_023145835.1 Methylococcales bacterium | reverse complement strand
AATTAGAGACCAATTAAAAGAAGCTGGAATTAATTTGAAGGATGGAAAAGACGGGACTAGTTTTTCGTTGAGCTAATTAAAAAAGAATTAAGACCGCTACGCTTTAAGAACTAAGAACAAAGTCCCGATAGCTTCTTAAATCCGTATGATTAGGTTAAAAATAGCCGCAAAGTATTCACAAGTAATGCTTTGCGGCTTGTTGTTTTTCACCTAAATTGGTGATGCAATAAAACAAGAATATGAAAGTACTACAATCTACTTCAATAAGTGCCTTTGGCGGAATAAACTTTGTTTTTGAAGATTTTAACCGCCTTGGTTTAGGTCGATTATTTAATAAAGAATTGCCTAAACTACCTGCTCAAAGTCGTTATTGTTGGAAGGATATTATTTATTCTTTATACAGTATTTATATGTGTGGAGGTAGTTGCATAGAGGATATTGAAACTAATTTAAAAAGTCATTTAAATAAAAATCCTTTTTGTAATATTCCGAGTCCAGATACATTATTAAGAAGATTGGCTAGTTTGTCTGAACCAACAAAAACATGTAGAACTAAACGAGGCATTGTCAATCATAAATATTGTGAAAATAGTTTGTTGAGCACTTTAAACATTAAACTTCTTAAGAAAATGAAGGCTTTTTCAAAACCTGTATTAACCTTAGATTATGACAACACAATTGTGTTTAATGAAAAATCAGATAGTGCTCTGACCTATAAGAAAGACAGAGGGTATCAACCTGGAATATGTACCATCAATACACATCAAGTTTTATATCTTGAAAACAGAAATGGCAATAGCGATGCTAAATCATTTCAACATGAAACCCTGCAAAGAATGTTTGATTTATTAGATACCCATAAAATCCGTAAAATGGATAATTTCAGGGCTGACTCTGCTTCATATCAATACGATGTAATAAAATTGTTGGTTGAAAAGGTTCATCATTTCTATATCTCTGCTAAGAACAGTTATGTAGAAAAATATTACAGCCAAATAACTAATTGGGAGCAGACTACCGATAGTAAAGGACGCAGCATTTGGGTTGGGGATATTTACTATACTCCTTTTACCCAAGTAGCAGCAAGAGATAGAGAAATCCCTTCAGCATACCGTTTGGTTGTAAAGCGTAAAAAGAATAAGAATGGGCAAATTAATGTAATCACTCAAGATGCATTTGATTATACAGCCATTATAACCAATGATACCAAAATCACAGCAATCGAGGTGGTATTATTTTATAACAAAAGAGGTTTGATGGAAAAACAGTTTGATGTTATTAAAAATGATTTTGGATGGAATCATATGCCTTTTTCTCACTTGAATACAAACACGGTATTTCTTTACTTAATGGCAATGTGTAAGAATATTTATCACATTATTATCCAACGGTTCTCAAAACAATTTGAAGGATTGAATCCTACATATCGTATGAAAAAGTTTATTTTTAGATTTATTATTCTTCCTGCTAAATGGCTAAGAAGATCAAGGCAAGATGTCCTGCGAATCTATGGTGAAATTAGATATAGAACTTGAAAACCAAAATACTACATAACATAGAAACAATATAGACATCACCAAAGCCTATTGGTTAACAAAACTATAGTGCCTTAATGTTAAATTTTACGTGATAGTAACATTAATGAAGGAAAATATAGAAACTAATATTGAAAATATGCTAGTAATAAATTTACAATCAATCAAAATCATTTTAAAATTAAAAAAATTTGAAGCGAATTCGATTTAATTCATAACTTGCGGATTTAAGAAGCTATCGGGATTATGTTAACTATTTGAAAAACAAGATAATAATCATTTAAAGTTTTCAAAAACCATAATTTTCAATACAATATCGAAGAGCAAGGTA
>JAGLDH010000240.1 GCA_023145835.1 Methylococcales bacterium | reverse complement strand
AATTAATTTTACTTGGGTACTTATGCATTTTCTGATGATGATGTTATTAATAAAACAGGAAATTTGAACGATAACTCAATCTGGAAAACGTCCATAATTGATAACAGCGGAAATATATCAGAAAACAAATTTTAGACAGATTTAGTAATAGACAAAAAAGGAACACCATTTGCTGCAAGTTATCGCTATGCAACTGATAATCACGGTGTGCAACAAGGAACATCTAATATTATAGGTCTAATCAACGGACAAAATTGGGAAATGCAAACTGTAGCGGGTAAAACTACTGGAGCCTCGCTTCATCGAGCAGGAATGGGACCAAAGTTACTCATAGATGAAAACGGTGGCTTTCACGGAATTTGGGATAACTCACCAGATAGACCCATTGATGGTGAAAACCAACCAATTCCAGGGATAACGGCTGGAGGTACTACAATGTACCGATATAGCCCCGATGGAAAATTCTGGCAAACCACTCGACAAGTCATATTGCCTTTTTCTGTTGAAGGAAACTGTAGAGCAAAACTATTTAATGGTAAGTTGTTACTTATGGTGCTTGGCGATGCTAGAGATGTAAAAGTAATTTTCGCTGAATATGACTTGCCAACACCTGCCAAAAATATTTTTGAAATATCCTCGGATAAAATGTTCTATGAAGATGGTGAAACTATTAGAATGCATGCCCGTATTCAAGGAAGCGCAATTGGTGACTTATACGTTGTAGTCGCAGACCCCTATAATGTCGACTCTTTTGGTAATTTGATACCTGTTAATAACACTTTTCAATTTTCTTATTTGGCACCTAATTTCACTTGGCAACCTTATAACGATCTATCTAAAATTCAACCGGTTATTCAAAATTTTTCTTTAACACAGTATAATAGAGACTTTTCATTTCCTGTTGCTAAAAAAAACCCACCTTATGCTAATCTCGCTAGATATGTAATATATAGTGCAGTAAATGCACCTGGACAAGCTATCGGTAATTTTTTAACACCATTATATAGTTACAAAACTCATATTTGTACGCAAACAGGTTGTGGAGAGTTATAAAATAAGCAGAAACTATAATTAAAGAGGAAATTTGAATGCAAGAGCCTGATAACATATATCGTAGTGAAGTAATTAAGGAAGTTGATCAATTACCCTGTTCACATCCCGCTTCAGTGAATATTGATGTAGCTAATTTATATTATTCATTTACCAAAATGGTACGTCCTTTACTGGTTGTCGAAATTGGTTGTTTTATAGGGTTTTCCACATTACATTTTGCACAAGCACTTAGAGAACAAACGTTTGGAAAAATTATATCCATAGATGCTTTTGATTGGGATGTTGATACAGGCAATGGTGAACAGAATCGACAGGAAGTCGCGGAGTATTATAGAAAAAAATCCAACATGGAAGATATCATCACCTATATCAAAGGATATTCTGGTCAAGTATACTCAGACATTGCCAAAGATATCGAAAAGAAAATTGACCTCCTCTATATAGATGGAGACCATTCAGTAAAAGGCGCATTTGAAGATTTTAATACTTACTATAATGATGTTAGAGTAGGAGGGTATCTGATTTTGCATGATATTTTCCCCTCAATGTGCGGTGTAAATGGACCGAGAGTGCTAATTGATACACTTAAAAAATCAGGGAACGTACCTAAAAACTTAGACTTAATTGAAATGCAAACCAGAGACGGCTTCGGTATCAGTATTCTTAGAAAGCTAAACTCTAAGTCTGTTAAAGTCACCCCAGCAATTGACGATGTTTCTGAATTACTTGTAAAAAAAGTGTGGAGAAAAATAACAGGAGACTCATCACCTTCATTAATGACCAGTAATCAGCAGATTAAAATTATCATTGAGGTCGTTGATGGTGAGACAAACAAGCCAATTGAAGGGGCAGAATTCCTTTGTCCACAGCGTTGGAATGAACAAAGATTGACAGAAGCTAACGGACAAGTAGTTTTAGACCATTATTTGCCAAACCGGTACCAAGTGAATATATCAGCACCTGGTTACAGTACAAAAGAAGACTTTTTGTTGGATGTAAAAGCTGAAATTACAGAGCAAAATTTTATTATAAAACTCGATAAAATTTAAGTAGAATCTATTCAGAAAATCATCAGTGTTCCCATATCAT
>JAGLDH010000024.1 GCA_023145835.1 Methylococcales bacterium | reverse complement strand
CACAGAAATCCAGATTACTGGCATTTCTGCTTAATACCTTAGGAGTAAACAATGGCTCATAAAAAAGCAGGTGGTAGTACTAGAAACGGACGTGACTCCAACGCCAAAAGGCTTGGTGTTAAACGCTACGGCGGTCAAGAAGTTAGTGCAGGAAGCATTCTAGTCCGTCAACGTGGAACTAAATTTCATGCTGGCGACAACGTTGGAATGGGTAAAGACCATACATTATTTGCAACAGCAACTGGAAAAGTTCTTTTTCAAGAAAAAGGCCCAAAAAATCGCAAATACATCAGTATTGTAGCTGCAGCAGCCTAGATTTCTTAGCGCTTTATAATTCTGATAAAAAAGCCCCGTCTATGATGGGGTTTTTTGGTTTATAGACACTTAAAATCCATATCAAATAATTGACGGAACCAACTATATCAAAACTTATCTGGTTTTTACTCCATCAGAGCAAAGAGACTCACAACCAACTGAAACCCTCTTTTCTTTACTAAGCAACCCCCTCTCCGGAATTATTTAACTGCAACCTCTTACCACGGATAGAGAATAAACCCTATCTCTCCGTAAATATTAATTACAGTTTTTGCTAAACAAATTAAGGCCGTAAACAACAGCCTCACAATTTTTTGCAAAAACAAAACTTAACTCAAGAAAAAAATGAGATTTGTTGACGAAGCTGAAATCCGTGTAGAAGCTGGTGCTGGCGGAAATGGCACAGCCACCTTTCGAAGAGAAAAATATATCCCTATGGGCGGCCCAGATGGCGGTGATGGTGGTGACGGCGGCAGCGTTTACCTTATTGCCACCGAAAACGTCAACACATTAGCTGATTTTCGCTACCACTCCCTTCATAAAGCCCAGCGTGGCCAAAACGGCATGGGGCGCAACTGCACAGGCAGAAAAGGAAAAGACCTCTTTATCCCTATCCCTCCGGGCACACTTGTTTATGAATCTAATACTGAAGAAAAAATTGGCGACCTAATTAATCCAGGCGACACCCTACTCGTTGCAAAAGGAGGGTTTCACGGCCTTGGCAATACTCGCTTCAAAAGCAGCATAAACCGAACCCCCCAACAATTTTCTAACGGCAAACTCGGAGAAAGCAGAACACTAATGCTTGAGCTTATGGTTATTGCCGACGTAGGCTTACTTGGGATGCCCAATGCCGGAAAATCTAGCTTAATTCGCTCAGTTTCATCCGCAAAACCCAAAGTAGCAGACTACCCATTTACAACACTACACCCCAATCTTGGCGTAGTACGCGTAGGCGACTTAAAAAGCTTTGTTATTGCTGACATCCCCGGAGTAATTGAAGGAGCAGCCGAAGGTGCAGGGCTTGGGTTACAGTTCTTAAAACACCTTTCTCGAACAAACCTTTTATTGCACCTGATCGATGTAGAACCTTACGAGTCTCAAGAAACCCCCATTGAAGCAGCTAATAAAATCATCAATGAGCTCCACAAGTGGGATGAAGATCTTGCAAACAAACCTCGCTGGCTTATCCTAAATAAGATAGACCGTCTCTTAGAAGAAGAGGCAGAGGAGCACTGCAAAGCCATTATAGAAGGCCTCAACTGGACAGGACCTGTTTTTAAAATATCAGCTCTCAAAAAACAAGGAACACAAAAGCTAATGTACGCGATTATGGACTTTATAGATCAACAACGAGACAGCGGCGATGAACAGGAATGATTTCTCTAAAGCTAAACGCATTGTTGTAAAAATAGGCAGCTCTCTTTTAACCGAAGGCGGTCGCGGCCTCAATAAGCCAGCCATTGCTCACTGGGTTGAACAAATGGCGACTATCTGCAACCAAAACAAAGATATTTTACTCGTTTCATCCGGCTCCGTTGCCGAAGGTGTTTGTCGACTAGGCCTTAAACAACGCCCCAAAACTTTACATGAATTACAAGCCGCAGCCTCTGTTGGTCAAATGGGACTAATCCAGATATTTGAAGACAACTTTCAAAAACACAACCTCCATTCCGCACAAGTACTTTTAACACATGACGACCTCTCTAACCGTCAACGCTATTTAAATGCAAGGAGCACATTACTCACCCTTTTAAGACTTAATGCGGTCCCTGTAATCAACGAAAATGATGCCGTTGCAACAGATGAAATTCGGTTTGGAGACAACGACACCTTAGCAGCCTTAGTTGCAAACCTAGTTGAAGCTGATTTACTCATCCTTTTAACCGACCAAGAAGGCTTAATGGATTCCAACCCTAGCATCAATCCAGCCGCACAATTAATCACAAAAGCCCAGACAAACGACCCTACTCTCGACATAGCAGCAGGAGAAAGTTCAAGTGGCCTAGGAAGAGGGGGTATGCACACAAAAATACGAGCAGCCCGATTGGCGGCTCGATCTGGAACTGCAACTATTATTGCCTCGGGCAGTAAAAATAATGTAATTAACCAAATTCTTTCAGGCGATGAAATCGGCACATTTTTGGTTCCTAATATCACACCACTAGTAGCTAGAAAGCAGTGGCTTGCAGGCCAACTAAAAACAAAAGGAAAACTTATATTAGATGATGGGGCAGTAAAAATACTACAAAATGCAGGAAAAAGCTTACTTTCCGTTGGAGTCATATCAGTTATAGGCAGATTCAATCGTGGAGACTTAGTTACCTGTTTTTCCAACAATGGAACCGAAATTGCTCGCGGCTTGATTAATTACAACTCAGAAGAAAGTATAAAAATTGCTGGAAAACCAAGCAAAGACTTTGAATCACTGCTGGGCTACGCAGATGATTCAGAATTAATTCATAGAGATAATTTAGTACTTATTTAACTCTCTATCATATTACTAATTAAACACTAAAATTCAATCAAATCTATTTCAAAAAATAAAAAAAGGCCGATACATTAAAAATGTATCGGCCTTTTTTAAAATTAGGTAGCTCTAAGCTTAAGCCATCGCCTTAACTCTTAAATTCAGTCTACTTTTATTTCTAGCAGCTTTATTTTTATGAACAAGACCCTTAGTAACAGCACCATCGATTACTGGAACAACTGTTTTAAAAGCGGCTTGAGCCTTTTCTTTATCTCCAGATTCAACAGCAGCAATTACTTTTTTGATAAAAGTACGCATACCACTACGTTGCCCTGCTTTACGAATGCGGCTTCTTTCTGCCTGACGTGCTCTTTTTTTAGCCTGTGCTGTATTAGCCATGTTACCAATTCTGTCTGTGTTAAATAAGAACCGCGTATTATCTTGTTAAATGATATGATTGTCAACTTTATTTATACATAACTAATCAACACCTTGAGTAAGCAACTTTTAAAATCAACTGCTATCGTTAGCAGCATGACAATGATCTCTCGTATCCTGGGCTTTATCAGAGACATGATGTTTGCACGAATCTTTGGCGTTGACGCAGGAACCGATGCTTTTTTTGTTGCTTTTAAAATCCCTAATTTTTTACGTCGCTTATTTGCTGAAGGCGCTTTTTCCCAAGCCTTTGTACCCGTCTTATCAGATTATAAGGAACAAGGAAGCAAACAAGCTTTAAAACTTTTTATTGATAAAACAGCGGGGACACTTGCATTAATTTTAGCTATTGTCACTCTTATTGGTATTATTGCATCTCCCATTATTATTACTTTATTTGCCCCGGGGTTTTCAAACGAAGGAAAGCAATATGATTTAGCAGTACAAATGCTTAAAATTACTTTTCCTTATTTGTTTTTCATCTCTTCAGTTGCTTTTGCAGGCGGCATATTAAACTCTCACGGAAAATTTGCAATCCCAGCGTTCACACCTGTATTTTTAAATATTTGTATGATTGCTGCTGCAATATGGCTCTCCCCTTTAATGCCCGACCCTATTGTTGCACTTGCTTGGGGCGTGTTTGCTGCAGGAGTAGTACAACTTTTATTCCAATTTCCTGCTCTTTACAAACTTGGCTTGTTACCCAAGTTAAAATTTGGCTTTAAAGACCCTGGAGTCAAACGTATTTTAAAACTCATGTTACCCGCTATTTTTGGCGTATCAGTAACTCAAATAAACTTGCTTCTCGATACCATCATTGCCTCGCTTCTTGCTGCTGGCAGTGTTTCTTGGCTGTATTATTCTGATCGATTAGTTGAATTTCCTCTAGGCATTTTTGGCATTGCTCTAGCAACTGTTATATTACCCAGCTTATCTAAAAATCATGCCGCTAATGATCCAATCGCCTTCTCAAAATCTTTAAACTGGGCTTTACGACTCGTATTATTGATAGGTTTACCTGCCTCCATTGGTTTGCTAATGCTTGCAGAGCCTATGCTATCAACATTATTTCAATATAATGAATTTAGTGCCAATGATGTACATTTAGCAGGTAAAAGTCTAATGGCATATTCCCTTGGGTTACTAGGCTTCATTCTAGTTAAAGTTTTAGTCCCTGGCTTTAGCTCTCGCAAAGACATGAAAACACCTGTACGCTTCGGTATCTATGCAATGGTTGCCAACATGGGATTAAATATTGTCCTCGCATTCCCTTTTGCCCACGCAGGCCTTGCACTAGCAACATCTTTAAGCGCATTCTTCAACGCCTCTCTATTGCTAACAAAACTAATAAAAGACAGAATATATAAACCTGGAAAAAACTGGGCTAACTTTTTTGTCAAAATCATTTTTGCCAATGAAATAATGGCACTATTTATCTATATTTGTGTTGATACTAATCAATGGTTCCAATGGTCTGCCTTTGACAGAGCATTTAATCTTGCGCTATGGATTTTCTTAGCTGGGTTGACTTATCTATTCGCACTATTATTAATAGGAGTAAGACCTAACAACCTCTTTAATAAATAATGTTATTTTTAATGGTTATGAACACACACCAAAAATGATAGAATCAATCGTTTTTACTAGAATAACTATCTATGCATCTAATTAGAGGGTTAACCCACCTTAAACCTTTAAAAGATGGCTGTGTCCTTAGTATAGGAAACTTTGATGGCGTCCATACTGGGCATAAAAAAGTGATAGATAAGTTGTCAGCACAAGGAAAGCTAATGAACCTTCCTGTGGTGCTTATGGTGTTTGAGCCTCAACCATTAGAATTTTTTCTTGGTGAAAACGCGCCATCGAGATTAATGCGTCTAAGAGAAAAAATTATACAGTTTAGGGCACTCCCTATTGATAAAGTGCTTATTGTTAAATTTAATCAGTCTATGGCAAACTATGTGGCTGAAGATTTTATTACTAATTATTTAGTCAGAAGACTCAATGTAAAACACTTGATTGTTGGTGATGATTTCCATTTTGGCAAAGCCCGCTGTGGAAATTTCGCTATGCTTAAAGAAAAAGGCAAGCTCTTTGGTTTTGAAGTTGAAGATACTAACTCCTATTTTATGGACAACCATAGAGTTAGCAGCACACTTATTAGAGATGCTTTAGGTGATGGAGATTTACCAAAAGCCAAGCTATTATTAGGTCGTGACTATTCCGTTTGTGGAAGAGTTGCTCATGGAAACAAACGAGGAAGAACGATTGGCTTTCCTACTGCCAACATTCAAATGTTTAGAAAAAACACACCTATAGCAGGCGTGTTTGCCGTGACGATGACAGGTATTAATGATAAAGAAATACAAGGCGTTGCCAATGTAGGCACCCGACCTACTGTTGATGGCGGACAAAAAGTCATTTTAGAAACACATTTATTTGACTTCAATAAGGATATATACGGACACTATGTAGACGTTCATTTTAAGCAAAAAATCAGAAACGAAATCCGATTTAATTCCTTAGATGAACTAAAAATACAAATAGAAAAAGATATTATGACTGCAAAACAATTTTTCACCCATTTGACTCATTAAAAAAGATGGATTACAAAAAAACACTTAATTTACCTAAAACAGCTTTTCCAATGAAAGGTAACTTGGCTCAACGTGAGCCAGAACGTTTAAAAAAATGGAATGAAGCTGATTTATACAAACAAATCAGAGATGAGTTTTCTGGCAAGCCTAAATTTATTTTGCATGATGGCCCTCCCTATGCGAATGGAGCTATCCATATTGGACATGCCGTTAATAAAGTATTAAAAGATATTATTCTTAAATCAAAATCACTGAGTGGTTTCGATGCACCTTATGTTCCTGGGTGGGACTGTCACGGCCTTCCCATTGAACTAATGGTAGAAAAAAAAGTGGGCAAAGCAGGCGCAAAAGTATCGCCTGAGATTTTTCGTAAAGAATGCCGTACATATGCCGCCAAACAAGTCAAAGCCCAAAAAGATGAATTTATTCGCTTAGGTATTTTAGGTGAATGGGACGCACCCTATCTAACGATGAACTACGCTTTTGAAGCTGACACTGTGCGCTCATTAGGTAAAATCGCTGAAAAGGGACATTTAAGCCAAGGTGCAAAACCTGTTCATTGGTGTACTGATTGCGGATCAGCATTAGCTGAAGCCGAAGTTGAATACGAAGATAAACATTCGCCTGCAATTGATGTGCGTTTTGAAGTCTATGATGAAGCCGCTTTTATGGCAAGCTGTCATCACGCACCAGAGCATCTAGGAGAAGGCTCTTTATCCGTCGTTATTTGGACAACAACCCCTTGGACATTGCCTGCTAACCAAGGTGTAGCACTTAATCCTGAGTTAGAATATGCTGTTGTTCAATGTGAAATGGGTGGAACCCAAGAACGCCTGGTTATTGCAGAAGTGTTGCTTAAAGATGCAATGCTCCGTTTTGATGCGGGAGAATATAAAGTTATTGGTTATTGCAAAGGAAGCGAGTTAGAAAATCAGTTATTACATCACCCTTTTTATGATCGAATAGTACCCATCATTTTAGGCGATCATGTCACAACAGATGCTGGAACAGGGGCTGTTCACACTGCTCCAGGGCATGGACAAGACGATTATGTTATTGGTATGAAATATGATTTGCCAATTGATAATCCAGTGGGTAGTAACGGTGTTTTTTTACCTAATACAGAAATATTTGCTGGTGAACACGTCTTCAAAGCAAACGAACACGTTTTAGATGTATTAAAAGAAAAAGGGCAGCTTGTTCATCACCATGCCATTTTGCACAGTTACCCACATTGCTGGCGACATAAAACACCTATTATCTTTAGAGCAACACCCCAATGGTTTATCTCTATGGATAAAAATCAGTTACGCGAGCAGGCATTATCAGAAGTAAAAAGTGTTGCCTGGATTCCTGATTGGGGACAGGCTCGAATAGAAAGCATGATAGAAGGCCGCCCTGACTGGTGCATATCTCGTCAACGCACATGGGGCGTACCTATTACATTCTTTATACACAAGGAAACACGTGAATTACACCCTCGTACTAATGAACTAGTCGAAGAAATTGCAAAACGTATTGAAGAAAAAGGCATAGAAGCGTGGTTTGAGCTTGAAGCATCCGATTTGATTGGAGACGATGCCGAACAATATGACAAAATGACAGATACTCTTGATGTTTGGTTTGACTCTGGCACGACACATGCTGCTGTCTTAAATCGTCGTGAACAACTCACCTTTCCTGCTGATTTATATTTAGAAGGTTCAGATCAGCACAGAGGCTGGTTTCAATCTTCTTTATTAGCATCTACAGCGATGAATGGTGTGGCTCCTTATAAAGCCGTATTAACTCATGGATTTACTGTCGATGCAGAGGGTAAAAAAATGTCTAAATCTGCAGGAAATGTCGTTGCACCGCAAACGATCATGAAGTCTCTAGGTGCAGATGTACTCCGTTTATGGGTTGCAGCCACTGATTATCGTGGAGAAATGAATGTCTCTGATGAAATTCTAACACGAACATCAGATGGCTATCGCCGATTAAGAAATACAGCTCGTTTCTTATTGTCTAATCTAAATAACTTTAATCCTACAACTGATATTGTTGAAGCTAAAGATATGCTCCCCTTAGATCGCTGGGTTGTTGATAAAACCTATTTGTTACAACAAGAAGTTATCGAGGCATACGAGACTTACCACTTTCAACAAACCTACCAAAAAGTGCATCATTTCTGCGCGATAGATTTAGGCAGTTTTTATCTAGATATTATTAAAGACCGTCAATACACTGCAAAATCAGATGGCCTTGCCCGCCGTTCTGCACAAACAGCAATATACCATGTAATTGAAGCGTTAACTCGCTGGCTAGCGCCTATTATCAGTTATACCGCCGATGAAATTTGGCAACATATTCCAGGGGAACGCAGTGACTCTATTTTTCTAGCAACTTGGTACGAAGGGTTATGCCAACTTGATCTTAAAACAGAAATGGATCGTGCCTTCTGGGATAAAATAATGCAAGTCCGAACTGCGGTGAGCAAAGAAATTGAGCAAGTCAGATCAAAAGGCGAAATTGGCTCTTCTCTTAATGCAGAAGTTGAACTGTATTGTAATAAAGAGTATTTTTCTACTTTAAGTCTATTATCTAGTGAATTACATTTTATATTTATCACCTCTGCAACATCACTTTTAGATGATCAATCTTGTCCAGAAGATGCAATTCAAACAGAAATAGAAGGTATAAAAATAAAAGTTACTGCATCAGACCATGAAAAATGTGTACGTTGCTGGCATCAAACACCCGATGTAGGCAAACATGAGCAACACCCTGAACTTTGTGGACGTTGCGTAGTCAATATTGATGGTGAAGGAGAAGTACGTCAATTTGCCTAATTTAAGTATTGCTAAATACATTTGTAGAGCGGACTGTTATCCGCTTTACCTTAATTTATGAGATTTTATAAGTACCCAAGTAAAATAAATTTGACAATTTTACGCAGGATTTTTTTCATTTTAGGCACCGAATAAATAGGCGCATAGCAAGCTACGTAACTATTTATTCGGTGCCTAAAATGGTAAAAAAGACAAGTAAAAAGTTAAATTAATTTTACTTGGGTACTTATCACCCATCTCTCACCCAATTTATACAAAATACAAAATACAACATGCTTAAATGGTTATGGTTATCAGCTATTACTTTGATTCTTGATCAATGGAGTAAAATAGCCATTGATAGCTCGATGAAGCTTTACGAATCAATTGCAATCATCCCTTTTTTCAACCTGACTTATGTCCACAACCTTGGTGCAGCATTTAGCTTTTTAAGTGATGCTGGTGGTTGGCAGCGATGGTTTTTTGCTATCATGGCATCAATCATCAGCGTTATATTAGCAGTATGGCTTTATCGTTTAAAAAAACACGAAACACTTTTAGCTGTTGCATTAGCATTAGTTTTAGGTGGAGCGATTGGTAACTTAATTGACCGTCTCGCTTATGGCTACGTTATAGATTTTCTTGACGTCTATTATCAGGACTGGCATTGGCCTGCTTTTAACATTGCTGATTCAGCAATATCCATAGGTGTATTTTTAATGTTATTAGAAAACTTTGGTGTAGGTAAAAAATCAGAAGAGAACAGTAATTAAAGCGTCCACTTTACTTACAGAGATTTAAGACCATTTAAGCCAGCTCCAACCGCCCCCAATCAAAACTATTCCCCGGGTCTGTTTTTCTTCCGGGAGATATATCACAATGTCCAACAATGTGCTCAGTAGATAATTTAGGATAATGGTTTAACAAGCTTTTTATGACAGACACTAACTGTTCATATTGCTCATCTGTGTATTCTGTCGTTTCCGTCCCTTCCAGCTCAATTCCAATAGAATAATCATTACATCGCGGCCTCCCTTTAAAATTTGATTCCCCCGCATGCCATGCACGTTTATTAAAAGGCACATATTGAATCATTTCTCCACATCGCTTAATTAAAAGATGAGCTGAGACTTTTAACTGATGAATTTCTTTAAAATAACAATGATCCTCTGGATTTAACTGATTACAAAACAATTGATCTATATAGTTCCCTCCAAATTGATCGGGCGGTAAACTTATACAATGAACAACCACCAGTGACATATCCTCTTCTATGGGGCGTTCATCAAAATTAGGTGACTGAACTTTAGTCAATTCATTAAACCAATGGTTATTAATTTTCATTTAAAATACTTTAAAACAAATCGATTACTTTACTGATATTATAAATTAAAAGCTAAAAAATGCAGAAACCAGTTTCTAAAAAACATTAATCACATGAACAATCAACCAACAGATTCAGAGATACAAAGTTTTCTTAACGAAGATATCGGCACTGGCGATGTAACGGCCTGCATCATTTCAACCAGCACTCAAGCCACGGCTTACGTTATGACTAGAGAAAAAATGGTATTATGTGGTCAAGCATGGTTTGACGCTATTTTTAAAACTATTAATCCAGCAATAAACATTCAATGGTTAGTTTCTGAAGGGCAATTAGTCGAAAAAAACTCAACACTCTGTCAATTAACAGGCTCTGCTCGAGGCTTATTAACCGGAGAAAGAACAGCATTAAATCTTTTACAAACTTTATCTTACACGGCAACAATTGCCAAACAGTATGCGGATGCAGTATTTGGAACACAATGCAAAGTATTAGACACTAGAAAAACCATTCCGGGTCTTAGAAAGGCTCAAAAATATGCTGTTTCTTGCGGGGGATGTTTTAACCACAGAACGGGACTTTATGACGGCGTCTTAATTAAAGAAAATCATATTATAGCTGCTGGCTCTATTGCTTCAGCAATATCTATTGCTCGAAAATCAACAGATGTCCTAGTTGAAGTTGAAGTCGAATCTTTAGCAGAATATGCTCAAGCAATTGAAGCCAAACCCGACCGAATTATGTTAGACAACTTTTCTATTACTGAGATGAAAGAGGCTGTTTCTATTGCTCATGATGACATTGAATTAGAAGCTTCGGGAGATATTACATTAGAAAACATTCGACTCATAGCAGAAACTGGTGTCGATTATATTTCAATAGGTGCTTTAACCAAACATGTAAAAGCCATTGATTTATCAATGCGAATATCTACCGAGAAAAAATTATGATAGAAAACCCCGAAAAACTCTTTAAACACATCACCCAAGGTGTTTACGTCATTAGTGTTATAAATGGAGAGCAAAAAAATGCGTTTACAGCGGCTTGGGTTATGCAAGTTTCTTTTGACCCACTCTTAATTTGCTTTAGCATTAACCCTAAACATCATTCTTATGCCTTATTACAAGAAGGTGGTGTTTGCTGTATTAGTGTTTTAAACGATGAGCAATACTTAGAAGCCTCTCATTTTGGTCAATCAACTGATAAAGACAAGATGGAAGGTTTTCCATGGTTAAACACTAAAACCAGCGCCCCTGCTCTAGCAAACAGCCTAGCTTACTTTGACTGCCAAGTTAAGCATTACTCGGAGGCAGGTGATCATAAATTAGTTGTTTGCAGTATAGTTGATGCTGCTATTTTAAATAAAGGTGCTCCTCTGTTATATTCTGATACTCAAGATATGGATAAAAGTAGCGCTTTATATAAAAATTAATTCATAATCAAGCACCATTTTCACCCATTTACAGTTCTTTATTGGTGCATAAAAAAAACAGCTGTGATCTACTCATTACTTTTCAATATTATTGAGGCTTATAGGGTGTTTGCATGCTAAACTTAAGAATTTACTAACCATCTATTCAAGAGAAACTAATGAAAGCAAATATAGGATTAATTGGTCTTGCTGTAATGGGACAAAATCTGGTTCTAAACATGAACGATAATGGGTTTAAAGTCGCTGTTTATAATCGCACCACTAGCAAGGTCGATGATTTCCTTGAAGGCCCTGCTAAAAACACGGAGGTTGTTGGCACACATTCACTTGAAGAACTTGTTGATAGCCTTGAAGCCCCTCGAAAAATAATGCTTATGGTCAAAGCGGGTGAAGTTGTTGATATTTATATTGAAAAACTTATCCCCCTTCTATCTTCTGGCGATATTATTATTGATGGTGGCAACTCTCTTTATACAGATTCCAATAGACGCACTGATTATTTAAAAGAAAAAGACCTTCTGTTTATAGGCACAGGTGTATCAGGTGGAGAAGAAGGCGCAAGACACGGACCTTCAATTATGCCAGGTGGAAATAAAGATGCATGGGAAGCAGTTAAGCCAATTTTTCAGGCAATCAGCGCCAAAGTTGACGGCGCTCCTTGCTGTGAATGGGTTGGTGACAATGGTGGTGGTCACTATGTCAAAATGGTGCATAACGGAATTGAATATGGCGATATGCAGCTTATTTGCGAAGCATATCAACTGATGCGAGAAGGCCTAGGGTTAAGTGTTGATGAAATTCAAAATATTTTTGCTGAATGGAACAATGGAGTCTTAGACTCTTATTTAGTAGAAATTACAGCTAACATTCTTGCTTATAAAGATGAAAATGGCCAACCATTAATTGACTGCATAATGGATACTGCCGGTCAAAAAGGGACAGGAAAATGGACGGGAATTAATGCATTAGATATGGGAATCCCACTCACATTAATTGCAGAATCAGTTTTTGCACGCTGCCTATCCGCACAAAAAGATCAACGAGTTAAAGCAGCACAACACTTACCAAAACTGAACCAAACATTCTCTGGCGATAAACTAGCCATGATTGATGCCATTCACGATGCTTTATATGCCTCTAAAATTATTTCTTATGCTCAAGGTTTTCAATTAATGCGTGAAGCTGCGACAGAATATGATTGGACTCTAAACTATGGAGACATAGCTCTTATGTGGCGTGGAGGCTGTATCATTCGTAGTCAATTTTTAAGCGACATCAAAAAAGCCTATGAAAAAGCCCCAGAATTAGATAATTTACTATTGGCTGATTTCTTTTCAGAAGCCATGATAAAAGCCGATACAGGTTGGCGTAAAGCTGTTATCTTAGGTATTGAGCTTAATGTTCCAACACCTGCATTTTCATCTGCCTTAGCCTATTTTGATGGCTACCGTACGGCACGCTTACCTGCTAATTTATTACAAGCACAACGTGACTATTTTGGCGCACATACTTATGAACGTACTGACAAACCACGTGGTGAATTTTTCCATACGGATTGGACAGGACATGGTGGCGATGTTTCATCATCAACATACAACGTATAGGATAACTAATGCACACTGAAGCCTGTACTTATGTAATTTATGGTGCGACAGGAAACCTGTCGCGTATCAAATTAATGCCCGCTTTATATCATTTGGATGTTGAAAATTTATTGCCAAAAGGCAGTAAAATTGTTGCTCTTGGTCGTCGTGACTGGGATCAAAAAAAATGGCAATCTGAAGTTAGAGACATGCTGGAAGCAAAAGCTCGCAATGGGTTGGATGAATCTGTTTTCAAACGGTTCTGTGAACGCATGTATTACCATAAAGGTGATATTAAACAGGCAGACAGCTATGATGCATTAGCCAAAATCATTGGCAATACAAAAAAATTCCCACAAAACAAAGCTTTTTATCTGGCTGTTAGCCCATCTGATTTTGGCAGCACAATTGAGTTACTCAGTAATGCCAATTTATTATCAGAAGATGCAGGCTGGAGTCGAGTCATTATCGAAAAACCTTTCGGTTATGACTTACCAAGCGCTCAATCTCTACAGCGAAGAATTGGTAAATATCTAAGAGAAGACCAGATTTATCGGATTGACCATTACTTAGGTAAAGGCACTGTACAAAATTTGTTAGTCTTCCGTTTTGCTAATACTATGTTAGAACCACTATGGAATCGTAATTATATTGATCACATCCAAATTACTCACTCAGAAGAGTTTGGAATAGGAACGAGAGCTCAATATTATGATACCTCAGGTGCAACGCGTGATATGCTGCAAAGTCATTTATTACAATTAATGACTTTAGTCACCATGGAACCTCCTGCGTCTATGGATGCCGAATCGTTACGTGATGAAAAAGTAAAAGTGCTAAAATCTATTCGCCCTATTCCTAAAGAAGCAGTTAATGCCCATGCTTTTCGTGCTCAGTACTCAAGTGGCAATATTAACGGTGACAAGGTAAATGGATATCTACAGGAAGAGAATGTTCCTAAAGATAGTGTGACCGAAACATATGCAGCACTAAAACTATACATTGATAATTGGCGTTGGAAAGATGTGCCTATATATTTACGCACAGGAAAGCGAATGGCAAAGAGTCAATCGACTATTTCAATTTGCTTTAAGCAACCACCATTACAATTTTTCCGCGATACTCAGGTAAAATGCGATAAACCTAACTGGTTGTTAATGGGAATTCAGCCAGAAGAATGTATTCGCATGGAAATGACGGTGAAAGAGCCGGGTTTAGAAATGAATACACGCTTGACCAGTTTAGATGCCAGTTATCGTAATGATGACGAGCATCATACTGATGCTTATGAAGATTTGTTACTTGATGTAATTGAAGGCGACCGATCTTTATTTTTACGAGCAGATGAAGTGGAATATGCTTGGAAAATAGTAGATCCTATTTTACAAAAATGGTCAGAAGAACGTGATTATATTGCCACATACCCTGCAGGCTCATGGGGACCAGAAGGATCTCGACGTTTATTTGATAAAGAAAAGCAATATTGGCGTCATACTTTAACACCTAAAGGTGAAATAGAATGCAAATAATCAATCAGTGGCATCAGTTTAGTACAGCGACACAAGTTGCCGATGAAGTACTTAAGCAAATATTAAAAAGTGCTGAGAATGCAATCACTAAAAGAGGTGTTTTTAAACTTGTTTTAGCGGGAGGCAGCACTCCAGAAAAAATCTATCAGCAATTGGTCAATGCAAAAACAGACTGGTCAAAGTGGATGATTTATTATGGTGATGAACGTTGTTTACCTGCTGATGATAAAGAAAGAAATAGCATGATGGCGGCTAATGCCTTACTGTCCAAAGTTGCTATTCCAGCTACTAATGTTTTTACTATGCCCACCGAACTAGGAGCTATAGAAGCCGCTAAAAAATATCGTAAAACTATCGATGATGTCAATCAATTTGATTTGATTTTACTGGGCATGGGAGAGGATGGACATACTGCAAGTTTATTTCCTGGGCACATTCATGATCTAGAAGAAACTGTACATGAAGTCTACAATTCACCTAAACCACCACCTGAGAGGATTTCGCTTAGCGCGAAAACGTTAGCAAATACTCAACAATTATTTTTTATCGTGACGGGTGATTCGAAACAAGACCCTGTTAAACAGTGGAAGCAAGGAGTCAGCCTTCCTGTTGCAAGTATTTCGCCTAAAAATGGTGTTGATATTTATATTGATAATGCAGCAATAGGCTAAATCTCTTCAGGGTGGGGGGTGGGCTTTGCTCACCCTATCCCAAACTTTATAGTCACTAACTTATTCAGGTTTAAGAGCTCTTTGCTGGATTTTCCATTCCCGATGCCGAACCATAATATCCAAAACCTCTTGTGGATCATCAGTCACAGTAATTAAATTCAAATCATTGACAGAAATAGTTTTATTTTTGATTAACGTTGTTTTTATCCAGTCAACAAGCCCCTGCCAAAATTCTGAGCCAAATAACACCAATGGAATTGGATAGATTTTTTTAGTTTGCATCAATGTCAAAGCTTCAAAAAACTCATCTAAAGTTCCAAAACCACCCGGCATACAAACATATCCCATTGAATACCTGACAAGCATCACCTTTCTTACAAAAAAATACCGAAAGTCTAACGATAAATTTAAATAAGGATTGGGGGTCTGTTCCATAGGAAGTTCTATATTTAGCCCAATAGAGGGTTGCTTTTGCGCATGAGCTCCTTTATTAGCCGCCTCCATTATTCCAGGGCCTCCACCCGTAATAATGGCAAAATCATGCTGCCCTAGCAATTCAGCCAGCTTAACTGTTTTTTTATAGTACGGGTGCTCAGGCTTTAATCGTGCTGATCCAAAAATAGAAACTGCATCACACACACTAGAAAGCCGATCAAACCCTTCAGTAAATTCACTTATAATTCTAAAAATTCGCCATGATTGATCACCTTTAAAGTCATCAATAATAGCATGAGTATTTTGATTATTATTTTTACATAACATAGTATGTCTATCATTAAACAGTAATTTAAAAGATAAGTAAGTTCACTTGTTAATACTCCATATGCACTCTACAAAGAATAGACAACTTTACCTGCTTGAACTGTATGCATCACACGCCCTTCTAATGTTTTACCCCAAAATGGAGTATTTTGCCCTGAGCTTTTCCAATTATCATCATTAACATCCCACTTAAGAGTAGGATCAAATATACAAATATCGGCAGAAAAACCAGATGTTAAAGCGCCTCGTTGTATTCCTAATATTTTTGCAGGGTTTTGTGTGAGTGTAGAAATACCTTGAGACAAGGTGATTTCATTATCTTTCACCAATCGAAGCATGAGTGGCAATAACGTTTCCAATGAAGATATTCCAGGTTCCGTTTCTGGAAAAGCCCCTAGTTTTGCATCTACATCATGAGGCTGATGGTCAGAACAAATAGCACCTATCGTTCCTTTTGCCAAACTATCTCTTAAGTGCTGCTTATCTTTAACCGTTCTAAGAGGCGGTAAAACATGATAAACACTATTAAAAGGTTCTATATCATTTTCAGTTAAATGTAATTGATGTATCGACACATCGGCACTCACAGCAAGACCATATTTTTGTGCTTGTTGAATTTTAATCGCGGCACCTTTACAACTGATTTGACTAAAGTGTAATCGACAACCCGTTAGCTCAGCTAATTCTATACATTGAGCAACAGCAACAGCTTCTGAAGCGCTTGGAATTCCCGGCAACCCATAGCGAGCAGAAAAAATGCCTTCATGAGCACAGCCATTGTTACTGAGAGAAGCTTCATCTGGATGATACATCACTAATAAATTATGACTACTTGCATATTCCATCGCTCGACGTAACACCAATAAACTAGAGAAAGGTGCCATTGCATTACTAACAGCAATACATCCGGCTTCTTTAAGTGCCGCCATTGAACTAAGCTCAATGCCTGCCAATTGATGCGTTAAAGCACCAATTGGATATACTTGGCTATAGCCTGCTCTTTGTGATTTATCATTAATTAGCTCTACAACTGCTTGCGAATCTATTACTGGACTCGTATCGGGAGGCAGACATAAAGAAGTTATTCCAGCACTTGCTGCTGCTATTGTTTCACTTTGTATTGTCCCTTTATATGATTGACCTGGGTCTCTCAATCTAGCACTTAGGTCAATAAATCCAGGACAAACAATATTGTTAGTTGCATCAAGAACAATATCTGCGGTAAACCCAGAGGGTTGTTCATTTAAAGAAAGTATCTTTCCTTCAGCAACATAAACGGCTCCCAACTGATCAATATTATTTGCTGGATCGATAATATGTCCATTTGTAATGTGAATTTTAGTCACGACACATCTCCTTTGCTTTGCATGGTTAATGACATAATCGCCATTCTAATAGCCACACCATTGGTGACTTGCTGCAAAATAACAGACTGAGACCCGTCGGCAATACTTGATTCAATTTCCACACCCCGGTTAATCGGCCCAGGATGCATAATAATAGCGTCATGACTTGCTGATTTTAGCCTTTCTTCCGTCAACCCAAAACACTTAAAATATTCCCTTTCATTCGGTAGTAGTGCTGATGTCATACGCTCTTTTTGCAACCTTAACATCATAATCACATCTGACCCTTCAAGCCCTTGCTCTATATTATTAAAAGGCTTAACACCTAAACTTTCAACATTCTGAGGAAGTAGCGTTTTAGGGGCAACCACTCTAATTTCTTTTACCCCTAAAACATTAAGTGCTTGAATTTGAGAGCGAGCAACTCTGGAGTGAAGTATATCCCCAATAATAACAACATTTAAATGATCAAATTTTTTCTTGTATTGCCTTATTGTAAACATATCCAACATGGCTTGCGTTGGATGTGCATGCTGACCATCACCTGCATTAATCACACTAATATGAGGTGCTGTATTTTGTGCTATAAAATGCCCTGCACCACTAATTGCATGTCTAACGACAAACATATCAACATGCATCGCTTCTAGGTTACGAATTGTATCCAATAAACTTTCGCCTTTTGATGTTGCAGATGCAGCAATATTGATACTAAGTACGTCAGCGGATAATCGAGTTGCAGCAAGTTCAAACGTTGTTCTCGTTCGTGTACTATTTTCAAAGAACAGGTTTACAATCGTCTTTCCTCTTAATAAAGGAACTTTATTAACCTTCTGTGCTGGCATTGTAGAAAATGACTCAGCCACATCAAGTATCTCAGTCAATATATCCTTATTTAATCCATCAATGGTAAGAAAATGTTTAAGCCTACCTTCCTTATTAAGTTGTAGATCTTTCATGATTTAAACCGCAGTGACTACGTTATTAATGGATTGAATTTCTATGCCTAAAGTTCCCGGCCCCGTCAGTTTTATTCTTTGTCCAGCAGGTAACCTCAAAGTACATCCTGCACAATCTGGTTTAATTGGAACTTGTCGACCATCTCGTTCAATTAAAACACCCAATACAACCTGGTTTGGACGTCCATAATCAAATATTTCATTGAGTGCTGCTCGTATTGTTCTACCTGTATAAAAAACATCATCAATAAGGATAATATCTCTTCCTTCCATATGTGCCGGTAATTGACTCGGCTTTACTTTAGGGTGCATACCTATTTGGGAAAAATCATCTCGATAAAATGAAATATCCATAACGCCCAAAGGCTCTTGTATTTTTAATCGCGGGTGTAATTGTTCTGCAATCCAAACACCTCCACTATGTATACCTATCATTAATGGGTCGTTAAGCTTTCTTGCGGCAACAATAATTTTAAGATCTATTTCTAGGTTATTAAGTAAATCAGGAATTTTAAGATTGTTATTTGTCATTTTTAAACAATAACCAGTTGAAGTAAAGCCAAAGGGTTTAAATATACTATTTTACACTCTATTCAGCTGAATGTACTCTGTGTAAGGAATTTTATGATTGATTTAAGCTTTACTTGGTATAAATAAAAACAGAGTTATTAAAATATAACCTTAATTTTTATACGAATATCTACAACAGAAAGTAAGGATATTTTTCAACAAAATATATAACAAACAAACTCCCTGTTGACAAACAGATACACTTAATGTAAAAGAAAGGTATATTAAATTTTGCTTATTAAGGTACCACTGATTAAGTTGATTAGAGATACCTTAAGCAATCCCAAGCTCCTTTCCTTATGCAACATACAAAAAAATATTTAATTTTTCTTACCCTTTTTAGTTTATTTTCATCTCAATTAACAAGAGCTGCCGACCTTGCATCAGATCCTGAGCAATTATTTAATTCAGCCGAGTTAGTCTTTCCCCAATGGTTTAACCCGCCCCTTAATACTAATAGCTCCCCTCCGGCTTGGCCTTATTATCGGGGGCCATACAATAAAAATGTTTATCTCGGGATAAATTCAGATGGCTTTGTCTATGTACTGGGGGGAGCCTTTGGTAATACACCTGTAAACGCAGGAACAATACAAGAAGTATTTACCTTACTTAATAGTAATATAGGAACCCAGACCGTTCCCTTCGGCCCAGGCGCTAGATCGGGAACATCATCGGCCAGTCAAAGGCTAAGTGTACCCGAAAAAACCATCGCAGCAATTAACAATATAAATGGTTTAAACAAAATTGCAGGCGACTGGTTAGCAGGAGAATGGGGTACTTTTTATTTTGATAATGGTCGTGTTGTAGAAGAAAAAATTAATTTTAATCTTGATGGAACATATCAATCAGAATCTATCAACAAAAAAGTCAATCAAGAACACGGAAAGTGGCTACTTGTTGCTTCACCTGAAAAAGACTCAATGAATCTGACTTTATGGAATTCTACAGGTGCTTTAGCTGGAAGTTACCCCATTGAAAGAGAAGGTAATAATAGTTTTCGATTAATCAATCAAAGCAGTAAACCTGATGTTCGATCTATTCTCTTTACAAATTCAGCCGCTGTAGCACGCTTTCCCGGTATGTTTTTTCTAGGTAATTTTGAATACATCAACTATAAAGGAGCTGCTAATCGCCATCTTTTTCGATACCATTTCAATAATAATGGAACAGTAAGAAGACTTATTTACGGAGATTTTTCTCTTGATAGAAAACTTCAGTCTGACACAACGGGAACTTGGTCTATTAATTCAGATAGCTCTCAGTTTCAATTGACATTTGCAGATCAAGCAGAGCACTTTACAATTAAAAATGCAACATCGTCAACAGTTTCAATGTATACCTCTAAAACGGAATATCAATATTGGAAACGATTTCAAGAATCAATATTACCTAATGTTGATCCATTTGTAGGTGAATTTCAAGGCAATAAGACTCAAGGTTATTTAAGCATTAAAAAAGCAGGAAATAACTATCTTATTGATGTTGTTGAAGGCCACAGATCAGGAAAAGCTTATTATCAAGTACCAGGAACAGTGCTTGATAATGGCCAACTAAGTATAACAGTACCAAAACAATACAACGGAGACACTCAGCTTATTATGCAAGCGGGTTATAACAGATTAATTGTTAAAGAAACTCCAGGCACGTTTTTCTTACCCATCAATGACAACTATTACATGGAAAAAGTCTCGAGAAAACCTTTAACGAGCAATCCTGTCAATATTTTTGGGCAATGGAGAAACACTTCATCTGTAGGAAAAGGAACATATTATATTTTTCTTGATGATGGTCACTATTATAGAAGTTCAGTCAGTTATGAATATGGTACTTATCGTTTAAGTGGTAATTCTATTTCAATGACACCCTCTTGTGGAGACAGTTATACAAATAATTTTGAAATTGCTGATCATCGTATCAAGCTTAATACCATATCTTACAACCCTGTTCCAGGCATTCGTGAACTGGGGAATATAGGCACCCAACTGGAAAACACCCTATTTAAATCCCAGTTGGATCGTTTTTTAGAAACAAATGGTGCAAAACTAAAACCTCACCCTTTGTATGCAGGTGTTTTTGTTTTTGCGGAAGAAACTAAGTTTTCTACAGGTTATGTTGCAATGACATTTAAACCGGATGGAACAGGAAACCAGTTTAGCGGCTCTATCTTGGATATCTATGACGCTTGGGATCTACGTCGATTTATTGGCACAAGAATAGACTCATTCTTATTTAACATTGATTACTATGTTGCTATTGATGGTGATAAAGAATCCGTTGTTTATTACAACAATGGAGGATGGGTCTCTGACTACCGAGGAGTGCTAAAATTCGGTTCATTTAAAGGAAATCCAAATTCAGCAAAAGAGCTAAAACTTTATCACGGAAGATCTGCAGTATGCTATACCATCACGAATAATGACGGAGGTATCGTTCTACCGATAAAAAAATAGAATTAAAGCTTTTAGCTGATTTTTCTACTTCATAGGAAATCAATATGACGCTTTAAAATCAGTTTGTTTTATCTAATAATAATTAACAAATCCTCTACTATGACACCTAAAAAAAACGTTAACAATCCATTGCTTAGCGCATAATCAGGCGTAGCCTTCTTGGTTTATAGTGATAGAAAAACACAAATGTACAATTTTATTGATAAATAATATAGTGTTGTTCGTTTATAAATAGTAAGTTCGAAATAGTTATAAAGATGAAAAATAAATCAGAACTCATAGTGCAAAACATCAAAATAATCATCCTTTCCTTATCGCTAGTTTCTATTTTAATGGGCTGTAGTTTGTCAAAAGATGCAACCAAGGATAATTTTGAAAATGTCATCAATACTTATTATGAAAAAAACTGTATTTTGATTACTCCCCACAAACAGGGAAGACTTGTTTTTCCTGAAAAGGAATCAATAGAGTTATTACCTAGTAATAATGTGCTAGCAAAAAAACAAAATCGTGCTAAAACCAAACAGTTTGATGCGCTAGTTAGTATAGGCCTTCTTAAAGTAAAAGAACGAACAAAAGAAAAAAGCGGGGGCATATTTAAAAATACAAAGACAACCGTGAAAATAAAAGAGTATTCACTTACAACCAAAGGCACTCACGCCTATTACCAAGACAAAGGAAAAAAAGGTTTTTGCGTAGCAACAAAAAAAGTCAATGAAATAATTGATTTTTCTGAGCCATCCTTTGAAATGATGGGAGGAGTCACTACTTCAACTATAAATTTTATATACTCCCTTAGTAACATGAGTGACTGGGCAGACAGCCCGGTTATTGCAGAAGCTTTTCCTTATTTAGCGAAAAAGCTGGAAGAAAATAAAAGCCAGTCGATTGCACTTTTTTTTATGGCCGATGGTTGGGTCCATCAAAACGAGGCAAAGCTTTAATGTTGGATAATGAAGGCCAAAAAGAGAAATATAACAAACTAAGTAAATTAGTTATTTTTTCACTAAATAATTATCCAGATATAATCAAAGCATAAACATCAGCCATGGCCTTTTTGATTTAACCAGCTTTGTAAAATAAGCTGAGCTGCTAATTGATCTTGAACATCCCATAATTTTTCAGCGCTAACTTGGAGATCATCAAAAAGCATTTGTTTTGCTTCAAAGGTAGAAAATGCTTCATCAATTTGGTAAACAGGTAAGTTGTACCGCCCTTCCAATTGTCGACAAAACTTTAGCATTCTAGGAGTAATTAGATTATCTGACCCATCACCTTGCTTAGAAATACCGACAACTAATCCAGCCGGATTCCATTCTTTTATTAGTGGAGAAATGAGCCCCCAATCAGGTTGTTGTTTAATTGAACGAATTGTTTTTAAAGGAGCAGCAATGGAGGTAGTTGTTTGTCCTACTGCAATACCTATTTTTTTATTTCCAAAATCAAAGCCCAAATAAGTATCAGAATTTATTTTAGTTGCAAGCGGATCTTTTTTAACCATGCCCTGCCGGTATTGTTAATTGAGTTATATCAACACCTATTTGGTTAGCGGCCATCATCCAACGTTGGCTAGTCGGCACATCATACAAAATAGATTCTTCATAAGGAGTATGTAACCAAGTATTATTTATAATTTCCTGTTCCAATTGCCCTGCACTCCATCCTGCATAGCCCAAAGCAACAAGATATTTTTTTGGCCCTTTATCCTCGGCAATTGCTTCCAAAACATCTCGTGAACTTGTTAAATATGTTTCGTCTGAAATGGAGATAGATGAATCCCACTCACCTTCAGTTCTACTATGGATAATAAACCCCTTGTCAACATAAACAGGCCCTCCAGCATAAACAGGTGTCTTTTTTATCTGCTCTGATAAACAACTAATATTCATTTGATCAAAAATACCCCCTAGTGTCATTTCCATCGGACGATTAACGACAATAGCTAGAGCGCCTTCTTCATTATGCTCACATAAATAACTGACTGTATGAGAAAACTCAGAGTCAGCTAAATTTGGCATAGCAATTAAAAATTGATTATTTAGATAGTTTGAGATGTTCATTTCCCCTTTATTATTGAATTTCCACACCAACATCTCGAAACCCCCACTTTCTAATAATAGATAAAACATTTCCTCCATTAAGTAAAGTTTTTGGTAAAACAGGATAGGGAGCCCCTAACTTCACAAGGCGCTTTGCATAATCATCTATAACCACACTCCCAGAGGATCTTGTAATTTTCATTTTATAAACACTCCCATCTGAATTTATATCTACTCTCAAGATCAATATACCTACTTTATTTAATCCTCTTGTTTCAGGAAGAGTATTTAACGTTGCAATATGCTCTATTTTAGTTTCCCAATCCTTTATATACTGAGCCATTACATATTTATGCGTACTAACAGAGTTAATATGTTTAACTTGAGTATTCTCAGAACTCTTCTGACTATCTCTAATTTCGGCTCCCAGTTCAGCAATTTGGTTTCTTAATGCTTCTATCGAAATTTTGGGACGTTTTTTTTCTGAAAGAGGCGCCTCTTTTACGACGGTAGCAATTTTATAATCAGCTTGTTTTTGAGTAATTATTTTTTCTACTTTTTTTGGTTTACTTTCAGCTTGAGACTGACGTTTGTTGGGTAATTTATCATCTCTATCCCCCTGGCTTGCTAGTTTTAGTTTAGATGGCTCTGGCTTATTCAGTTCAGTACCACTACCCATCTGATTTTCCTGGGCAAGGTATTTAGCCTTCTCAGGCGCCTTTTCTGATGGCAAAGTAGCTAAAGTCACCTCAATCTGCCGACTCACTTTCTGCTGCTCTGGATTACCAAACCTGATGCTTAATAAAACGAGCACATGAATAACTGCCGCAATAAACATTGTCATCAATAAAGAATCATTCACTGAAACTGCAGGCTTTAAAAATGAATGTTTGGGTATATTAGTAGCCATATTAAAACTTTATGGTTTTGCTAAATATCATAATTTGTCGTTTCATCCTATCTACACGTTAAAAAATATACCCAGACACGCGGTATAGTTAATATTGTTCAAAAAAATAGACTCGCCTCTATTATATCCTCTAACAAGTCATCTCATTCTTGTTTCTAATACGTTTTCAATATGATCCATAAACTGCCCGCTAATGTTAAGACCAAACGCTTTATCTAGCTCTTGAACACACGTTGGGCTAGTCACGTTAATTTCAGTTAAAAAGTCTCCGATAACATCAATACCAACAAAAACCAATCCTTTTTCTTTCAGAGTAGGGCCAACCTGTTTCGCTATCCATAAATCTCTGTCTGTTAGCTCACGTCCCTCTGCTCGCCCTCCTGCAGCAAGGTTACCCCGTGTCTCACCTTTTGTTGGTATACGAGCTAAAGCATAGGCTATTGGCTCACCATTGACTAGTAAAATACGCTTGTCCCCACTTTTTATTTCTGGAAGATAGCGTTGAGCCATAATGTACCTTGTGGAGTATTCGGTCATCATCTCCAATATTACATTAAGATTTGGATCATTTTCACGAATATGAAATATCGATGTTCCTCCCATCCCATCAAGAGGTTTTAAAATCATTTCATTATGCTCTTTTAAAAAAGCCTTAAACCGGCCAGGTTCTCTGGCAACCATTGTTTCAGCACAACACTGAGGAAACCAAGCGGTAAATAGTTTTTCGTTAGCATCTCTTAATGATTGAGGTTTATTGACTACATACACCCCTATTCGTTCCGCTTGTTCCAAAAGATAAGTTGCATAAATATATTCCTGATCAAATGGAGGGTCTTTACGCATAATAATAGTATCAAGTTGACTTAAAGGTATATCCAGTTCCTCAATAAATTCATACCATTGGTTTATATCACGCTGAACTTTCAGCGTTCTAGTTCGTGCATAAGGAATACCATTATCTAAATACAAATCATTAAGTTCTATATAGTGAAGCTCCCACTTTCTTGATTGAGCTTCTAACAACATAGCAAAACTAGTATCTTTATTTATATTAATATTGTCTATGGAATCCATTACCATGCCAAGTTTTATTGCCATTTATAACCCCAGTTTTTTTCAAGTTAATATGATTTTAACAAATTTATTTCATCAATGTTATTTACCTTTAGTCAATTATTTGGTATAAAGACCGGCTAACTTTCGAATTCAAGGCGGGGCCGAGATAATCATGTCAAAAGTATGTCAAGTAACAGGAAAGCGTCCTGTTTCTGGTAACAACGTATCACACGCACATAATAAAACGAAAAGACGTTTTAATCCTAATCTTCATAACCATAGATTTTGGGTTGAAAATGAAAACCGCTGGGTTCGCCTAAAGGTTTCTTCTAAAGGTATGCGAATTATTGATAAAAAAGGTATTGATGTAGTTCTTGCAGATATACGTAAATCTGGCCAAAAAGTTTAAGGAGACAAAACATGCGCGATAAAATTAAATTAGTATCTTCTGAAGGTAATGGTCACTTCTATACCACAACTAAAAACAAAAGAACCATGCCAGAGAAAATGGAAATCAAAAAATATGATCCAGTTGCTCGTAAACATGTGATGTACAAAGAAGCAAAAATCAAATAATAATTTTTTACTTTGTCAGATTTATATTCTAAATCTGACAAAGTAAAATAAGCTATTCTGCTATCCAAACAGCAACTCTCTTCCCTCACTTTACTATTATTAAAGAACGTATCTACCTGTCCAGTCGGTTTTTCTATTTTATAGATTTAAGACCAACACTTACCCAGATTTAATCTGATTGGCTAGAATCACCAGATTAACCTAAAAATAAGTTGAGAACGGAATTGCAGTGCAAGATATTGATTTAACAGTTCTTTAAAAAACCTTAACTTCACCCATTCGGTTAAGGAACCTCTGATCAAGTCTTAAAATAACGATTTAACTAAAGATAACTTGTTGAATTAATTGGGCATTAATTTTAAGAAATCAACTTGTTCAGAGGCTCCTTAAGCAAGCACAATTTCAAGTACAGTGAAATCAATGCCTTGTACTATAAACAATGATTCAACTGATTTATTTAGGTTATCTATTAGTTGCTACTCAAAAAAACATATAATCTTCTAAAATAAAACCAAAAGAAGTCTCAATCAATTCCATCCGAATCAAAAAACCTAATGATTGAAATAACTTATAACATGAGAACATTTACAACTATTGTAAATAAACCCTAGTTTTTAAAACACTATTAAATCACATCTCTTAACACGCGTTATTTCAGTAGGTTTTTCTATGGTATATTAAAAAAAGGTTTCTTAACTCAATTCTTACTAGTTTATATTTAATAATGAAAATATTTAGACTCTTTTTTACAGTCCTTGGCCTGATTTTTATACTTTTTTTTGCTCCTTTAAAAACCAGTCATGCAAATGAAAACTCGGGGACTGACTATGGTTACATAGCTGGTTCAGGATTTACTAGCCTAATTTACACCCCGCTTAAAGGTGCTTATGCATTATTAATGGGTGTTACAGGCGGTCTATCATTGATGGCAACAATGCCAGCAAATAAATCTGATATATCACTTGATCTAGTGAATCTTGGAATTGGCGGAGACTGGTGGGTTTCTCCCGATCATCTTCGTGGCAATCGACCTCTACATTTTAATGGTCCTTCTCGACAATCTCATTAGAAACCAAAGAAGGAAACGGTAAAAAAACCGATGGTCTTTTGAACTTTGCTATGAGTTATCACTTTGAACATCAGCGTTTCATTGCCACTTTCAATACCACATATTTCTATGTTCACTAATATATTCCACGTGGACAAGTTTTCGGTTTTTATATTGAGCTCATTTTTTAAAACGTGATAAATGACCTTATAAAAGTTATTTACCCTAATATCAAAATAAAATTTCTTGATTTTGTTGTATGAAATTGTTCGAGTATTATAGGCAATAGAACCCAACAAATTAGGTCATTACTTATGAAAGACGTATCTATTAAAAATAAAGATCTAGAAAAGAAGAGTAATTTGCTACTAATAATAGGTATTGTTTTGCTGACTATCTTTTTATCCGTTGGCATCACTTTATGGGTCATTAATCACTATATATTTCCTAAAAAATTTAACCCTGTCGTTCTTAGTCAAAAAGAAGATGTCACACTTAATACAAAAATAGAACAATTTAGCTGGCTTAATCAAACCTCTTCGACAAGCTCTAATTCTGAAATCAATAAATTAGAACCAGAAAAATATTCTGAAAAAAATGCAATAAGAGAGATTAACCTTAGCGAACGTGAGCTAAATGCGCTACTTGCAAAAAATACCGACTTAGCCAATAAATTAGCGATTGATTTATCTGAAAACTTAGCCAGTGGAAAGCTATTAGTCCCTATGGACAGAGATTTTCCGGTATTAGGAGGAAAAACACTTAAGATTTCTGCTGGCATAGAACTCTCTTTTTCCAATGACCGACCCATTATTAAGTTGAAAGGAGTAAGCCTAATGGGCATTCCCATTCCAAATGCCTGGCTAGGTGGGATCAAAAACGTTGATCTTATTAATGAATTTGGACAGGACGAAGGTTTTTGGAAAGCATTTGCTGATGGAGTTGAAAATATTCATGTAAACGATGGTAACTTAGTGATTAAACTAAAAGAATAAAAATTGTATACCTTTTGACATTACGATTAAAAACCTTAATCCAATCTATGAAGATTTTGCCGACGATGTAATTTCTTATGTCTATTTATTGGAACGAGCGAGCAAACATACCAACCTATTATTTTTCACTCAATACGATTAAAGCCACCTAGCTTCCAAACTTTCTTATGACTTCAGCTCCTAGGAATAAAGTGTAAAAAATCATCTTCCATTCACACAATACAAAAAAGCATCAGTGGCTCAACTAGCTTGAGTTAAAAACATGGAGTAAAATGTAAAGTTGACTTACCCCTTAAATATAATTTAACAGGAACAATAATGAGTAATGTATTGAGTTTTACAGGAACAATTGGTCGAGATGCCGAAGTCAGAGCAACACCATCAGGTCAATCCGTTCTTAACTTTACTGTTGCTAATAATATTGGCTTTGGGGATAGACAACAAACTTTATGGATTAGAGTGGCTTTATGGGGAAGACGGGCAGAAGGATCATTACAAAATTATCTAAAAAAAGGTCAACAAGTATTTGTGTCTGGCGAATTAACGCAAAGAGAATATCAAGCAAATGATGGATCGACTAAAACAAACTTAGAACTGAATGCAACTATTGTTGATTTAGTCGGCAAGCGAAATGAACAAAGCTCGCAACCTCAACAAAATTATCAACAACCACAGCAACAACCACAGCAACAACCATCACAACCATCACAACCAAGTAGTTTAGATGACTTTGATGACGTACCTTTTTAAAAGTACATTGTTATATTATTGTAATTGTCTAATGATTTTATGCTTTTTTCAGGACTAACTAGGTATCAGGGTTAAGGTTTTACTTTCTGATAAATACTCACATAAAATTCATTTAACGAAAAAAGATATAAAATAAACCATTATTTTCCAACTTAAGTTCCTACGGTTTACATAAAGAAATTAACATCCGAAAAAATCCTCACCTTAAAACGGAGAGCATAAACAACATCCTCTTCATTTAAGCTGAATGTGATTGTAATGGTCTAATAACCTTGGAAGGATTTATAACTTAGGACTGAGGATGAAATAAAACCCGAAACTGGCGTAGGGTTTTTGTTCAGTTTCAAGGCGTAAAAATAGGCGCATAGCAAGCTATGAAGCTATCTTTACAACACAGAAACTGGACAAAAAGACAGGTCAGTTTCGGGTTTTATAAAAGTCTCAGTCCTTAGCTTGCTCTATCGCACAAATCGGATCAGAAAAATTTTTCCTGCCTCTTCTGGAGGCTATCAGAGCTAGAAGTGCTTATGTGTACTTGAGAAAAATAATTATAATACTTGCGAGAGAAAGAGTAACACTACTCTACATCTCACCCTCTTCTTTTCTATTTTTCTTTTGAAAATAACGCAAGTCTTCCAACAACTTGCGATTTGCCGCAATTAAATCTGCTAAAAATGCGACCAAAATTGTCTGGAATCCCATGCCTAAAAATACACCTGAAAGAATAACCGACTGAACATGTCCGTCACCACCCCCAGAAAAATAAAAATATAGAAACCGCCCCCCAAGTAGCATCCCTAAAAAGAACAAACCAGCCCCAATAACCCCAAAAAACTTAAAGGGTCTATAGATAACGAAAATACGTATGATTGTCCCTAAACTATGCTTTATATACGAAGGAATGCTTTTTACTAACCGAGAAGGCCTAAGGTCTTCATTTACTCGAATAGGTACAGATACAATTGCCATGCCTTTTTGACCTGCCTGAATAATTGTTTCCAAAGTGTAAGTATAATCATGAAATACCACTAATTGCTGTGCCGCATGTCTAGACATAGCTCGAAAACCACTTGGTGCATCTGGAATCGCTGTCTTACTTGCTCCTCTTACCACCCAACTACCCAGCTTTTGTAAAACTTTTTTTATCCAAGAAAAATGATTAATTGTTTCAATAGGCCGTGCACCAACAACAATATCAGCAGCCCCTTCTACAATAGGCATCACTAGTTTAGGAATATCCATCCCGTTATATTGATTATCGGCATCCGTATTAACAATAACATCTGCCCCTCTAATTAAACAAGAATCCAGCCCAGTCATAAAAGCCTTTGCAAGCCCTTGATTGCTAGAGTGACATACAATATGATCTACACCATATTTTGTTGCAACTTCAACGGTATTATCTGTACTGCCATCATCCACAATAAGCCATTCAACAGAATCAAAACCCTCAACCTTCCTTGGAAGATCAGCTAAAGTAACATTAAGCGTTTCTGCTTCATTCAAGCATGGAATCTGAATAATAAGTTTCATTGCCAATCCTTTATTTGTATCTGTGCTAAATAGATAGGCATCATTTCTTTATCCAAGCTTCTGGTCCACCAAGAGGGCTGGCTCCTACTAAATAAAGATCAGCATTTTGATGATTCAAATTTCTAGTATAACTAAACAATGGGCCATTACACTCTTTCAACCAACGATCAATACTAGTCCTCTGAAATTTATAGTCATATAAAACAAACCCAAAATCAAACCGAAAACTACTTTGGGTATAAGTCTCAGCTGTTAAATAATCAAAACCGACACAAGTACCAGGTTTAAAGTTTTCTCTAGTATTTAAAGCCAATAACCAGCGTTTTTTTTCATTTTTTGACATTGTCACATGTTCATTTATATGTAAATAACTAGAAAAAGAAAACATAATAGCAATAATCAATAACCCAATAGGCTGAGAAACTATTGCTACAACCAAAATCAAAAGACTACCTATTATTAACCACCACCAAATACCTTGCTCATGAAATAAATAATCTTGCCAAAGCGCAGGAATATTAACGTGAAGAACTGGTGAATATCCATCTATTTCAGAATAGAACACCCATGCACAAAAAATAGCGATAGGGATAGCCCATAGTATTTTTTTACTCGGGATATTAAGAATACCAGCAAGAAGAATAGGTGCAACCAATCCTTCTACATAACGCCCATAAATCCACTGGTCAAACCGTTGAGCCTCAACCACTGATGTAAACATAAGAGCTGTCAACATAATAGTGCCAACTAAAGAAAACCATATTACAATGGCAAAAGCATTTTTATGAAACAAGTTATTTGTTATAGGATTGAGTAATTGGTTTAGGTTTGGCGTTAAAGCAAATAAACCTAGCCAAAATAAACCAACTGTTCCGATACTAAAATAGAAAACCTGTCCTGCTATTCGTGCCGTTACTTCTCTTATTCCTTCCAAAGAAAGCAGAGGAGATAATGTATACATAACACTAGGATAATGATAACTAGGTGAGAGCCCACTAGTACTCATATGATTTTCTACCAAAAAGGCAATCCCTAGTCGATAAATAAAAATCATTCCCCCTAAAGTTAACAAAAATATCACAAATACTTTAAACCTATTCTTTTGAAATACAATATAAAAACCACCCAAGACAACAGCAATATTACAAACAATAGCCGTAGGGTGTATCCAATATAAAAAACCTGAAATCAACCCTAGTAAAAACCAACTTAACCCACCTCTATCTATAGCTCGAAGATAAGCAAGCATTGTAAATAAAAAAACTGGGGCAAAAGCAACTTGAGAAGAAGAATAACCTGCAATAATGACCCACGCAGGATAAAGTGAAACAACCGTAATGGCAATAACTCTGTGCTGGAGCGCTTCTGACGGCGAGAAATATTTTGCTAATAAATATAATCCAAAATAAGTAAAGGAAAAAAGTATCGCATTGATTACCCTTACTATATTCCAAATATCTTGTGGCTCCACTGCCAGCCAAAAAGCAGGAGCAATAAGCACAGAATATCCAGCATAATAACTCCCTGCCAAATCATTTGGGTATCCTGCTATTGCGGCAGCAATGGCTAGATAACTCCCCTCATCTGGCTGAATCATTGGACCCGTTATATTCGAATTTACTGCAAATACAACACTTCCAGCAATAATTGATAGCACATAGGGTATTAATTGCCTCTCGTTATTTTTCAGCATCGCCTCATCAAAATCAGCTTATTATTTTTTTAATATACTGCAGACTAGCGCACCATCTCACAGTTCATGATAGATTTTGGGACTCCTGTCACAAAAATTGATTCACTACGTAGCGAATCAATAGGCTCCAGACATTCAACATCCTTATCGACTCCACACAACTGACTCGACGGCTATTCAAAAGTTTTATCATCCCTCGTGTACTAACGTACTCTTCTGATCAGAAAATTCTCCTGTACCTCCTGGAGACTATCACCCCTTCCGAGGAGACAGCAAAGTAGGTGCTATTAAAAATACGATGTTGAGTTACGTTAGTTATCACGCTATGCTTGATAACCCAACCAGAATATTTCATATTTACTCCATATACTTCAATTTTTAGGCAAAATAAAAACCCTCACAACCCATTACAGGGTCAAGTAGTAAACTATCGCTGATTCATAGAGATATAAATTTAAGGGCACGCTCTGAGATACCCTTGCAAAATAGTATTTTATAACAAATAGATATAGATCATACTTAATTTAAAAGAATCCATGTCATATTGAGTGAGTCTTTTATACTTTATGTTTTAAATCGACAAAGCCATCATGAGTAGCTAAAGAGACATAAATACACATTTCTAAAAAACAAGATCTCTGACAAAAAGCAATCAGAACCGACGCTGAAAGTCTGGGAAACGGAGCGACAGCGAATGTGGTATTACAGAGTGAAAAATGAGAACTTTTTAAAAAATCTAGACGAGTTTATTTTAGAAGAATGTTACAGACTTAACCAGAGATCCCTTAATTAGCACAACCATTTCAATCACCTAAGAATAGTTCCAGTGAACTTCTTGTCATCTTGTTCTTTCATCGCTGAGATTGATTTATAGAGGGTTCTCAGTGTTTGGCTGAAGATTCAGTATTGACAGGTAATCGACTCATCTGCGTTAGGTTTTTACTCGACAACATGGTTTATTTTTTAAGCGGTGGGGGTGGAGTATAGTTATTATCTAGTGTTTTATCTATTTTTACAGTAAGACTTTCTACTGTTTTTATAGTTAACTTTTTATTTGGTCCTTTTGCCTCAGAAATATAGTTACCTATTAGCCTAGCATCACTAACTCTGACTAAACGCCCCATTAAATAGGCAAACAAAAAACTGGGTTTATGAAGCCTTCCAACCAAAACATAATCCACGTTAAATTGTTTTCCTAACTTTGCAACAACATCATGATGGTCAAATAAATACCCTACCCCAGCATTTGAGTCTGTTTGACTTTTATGGTCAATATTAACAATGACATAACCAGCACTTTTAAGTTCTGCCTCCAACAAAGGTTTTATAGATGCTGTTCTTTCAATTTCAGATGGTATTCGAGGAGCTAGAGTTAAATCTTTGAGTTCAAACTCAAGAATTGCAATTTTAGTTTCTGCAAACACACTAAAATTTATAAGGCATAATAAAATTAAGACAAAACTATTATATATTTGCATTTTAAAACTCATAAATTACCTTTCACCTTAGAATAACTTAACTACCTTTAATTTTAAGATAAATATCATCTCTAGCAATCTGATATTAACAGATTTTTAGACAACTTTTCTTATCCACTTTATGATTAAAGGTATTTTCCTTGGCAGGATGAATAATTAATCTCTCTGTACATGACAAAAATAAATTCACAAGAGAAAAGCTTTTGAAATCAGAATCATAAAATAATTTTTCCAAAGGTCTTGATAAACCCAATCTCATTCAACAACTTATCTTGAATTAAATCCAGGCCATATCTAAAAATACTATTAGCAAAGCGATGATGATTTTTTACTTTAATCGCCTTTACATTATTATGTCTCCACTCGCCAGTGCGATGCGCCCAGCAAAAAGCGATGGCGGGTATTTTACTTGATGTGATAATAAGTAATTCGCCATCAACTAGTCATAGACAAGATAAATAGACCATGATGCCAGTTATTTCACATGCCTGTTGAAGAGCCCTGTGCTCTCCAGCCTTCAAGGTGAGAAATAAGTTCTCCGCTCAGACTATTTCGCCTCGACTATTTGGCACTTGAACATCTTTTTTGACTCAAATATCAAAGTGAATACCGTCACCTTTTAACCACTTAACCCAAGCTTCACCCATAAATTCACGGTCTGCTAAAACAGCGACAATAGACTTCTTTCCAAACTGCTTGATAAAGCGTTGCATCAAAACAATACGTTCACGCATATTTGAATTTCCCTTTTTATTGGTCACAGTTCGCTAGTTAAAACTATGCACTTTAGTGCAAGGCTTTAGCTGCTACACACTTACATGACAGACTTCGATTCATGAATGAACAGAGACGAAGTGGGCATACAATAACCCGATTTACAGCCCATTTAGTATGGGTAACCAAGTACCGGTGTCCTGTATTGAAAGGTGATATAAAGAAAAGGTGCCGAGAATTGATCGTTAAAATATGTGATGCTGAGGATGTCCAGATTTTAAAGGGTGTCGTGAGTAAGGATCATGTTCACATGCATATAGAATACCCTCCAAAACTGTCGATTAGTGATTTGGTCAAACGATTGAAAGGACGAACATCAAGAATGTTGCAGATGGAATACCCTGACTTAAAAAGGCGATATTGGGGGAGGCATTTTTGGGCAATAGGTTATAGAGGATGGTCGACAGGAAATATTACTGAAGAGATGGTTCAGGAATATCTGGAACACCATCGCATTTCCTCTAATAAGGATACTGGAAATATGATTCTTGAATAGTTTCTTTGGACTTTCAGTCCAGTCGCAACCTATGCACTTTAGTGCATAGTGGTTGAGTTAACAGGAGCCAGTCAATTGGAATAGCGGCTCCTTTGTAAGCAACCGCTAACATCAAAATATTAATATCTTTCTCACCCCATTTCCAATTGGTTCTATCCAGCGTTAGATAAAAGTCTGTACTGACAAACTTAAACAACGTCATGATAAACAATGCGATAACATCAAAATCAATCGAATAGTCATGAATAAAACGCTGCATACGTCGATAGACATGAGTCGGGGCTCGCTTCGCTTGGAAACGCCATCGCTATCTTGGTTAAATTCATACTTCTAACTCTCATGAGCCCAACTAACATCCCTGATAGCTCGTTGATTTGGTTCATTCTGTATCTTTCTTCGCAAAAAGCCAATATTTTTAACTATTTCAACGAGTTATTTTTTGTCATGTACAGAGATTTTTTTTATAAAATCATTATTAATAGAGATGATAGGTTCTATCATTTCATTGACAAATGTCTGACCAATATTAGTTTTTATATGGAACCAATGTAATATCCATTCTATCTTTAATAAATCGTCCTTATCTTTTTCATCTAATAATGCCAAGCATTTATTCAATTGTATTCTAAAAATTGGAATTTGTTCTTCATCAAACAATACCGTTTTATGAGCCAGTAGACTCGTCATTAACATGTTATACATACATATTTTAGGGTAATTCATACCAGATATTTTTTTTAATAATGATTTCTAGGTGTAATAATTTCAAACCATTGATCATAATAAAATTCAATCCGTTTACAAGTATCTCCCGTTACTTTGTTTTAAAAAAGTAAATTATCTTCCGTCGTTTTTAAATTCTATTTGGGTAATTGTAATGAACAGAATATCAGAGTCTTGCCCTAGGTAAAATTCAGTAATTCCCCTTGTTTATCAAAGGCTAAATATTTTGATAAATCAGCTCCATTTTGTACAGCCTGCACCATCATTTTTAGTGGTTCTTCAGCTTCATCAGCAATGGGAGGAAGTCCATTTTTGCCAGAAAGACAAGCAACTAAAACCATACTCCAGTCTTCTCCCATTTGCTCTGATTCTGTAACCAAATCAGAAAAATTTGTCAATTCTGCTAAATTTTTATCGACGCACATAATTGCCTTTAACTCACCACCTTTCCCAGATTGGAAACTGTGCTTATCTTTGTCATCATGATCTTCTGGTAAAGATACTTGCAAAAAAACAAAAAGAAATCGTTGTGGCTCAGTCTGCTGTCTGCCTACTGCTAATAAAGTTTTGTAATCAGTTATTTTAATCATACTCTCGTATATAATTTTAGTTTTTCGAAATAAAAAAGAAGAAACATCTGGCGCACCATCCTCGCTACTCATCACCTTGGGGCATCCATGTCCAAAGACTCATTCCGCTCGGGCGAATTAATAGAGTGCCACGATTCGTCCTGACTCGACGGCTTTTCGGGAGAAAATTTTAGCCACCCTCGCGTGCTATCGCATTACTTGGCTTTGGCTTGTTCCCTGTCGCCTACCGCGGACTAAAAATCATCACTTCGCTGTCGCTCCGTTTCCATGATTTTCAGCGCTTGAATCTAAGAACATGGATTAAACGACAAACACGTAAAACCATCTGCCTTTCAAAGAGTGAATAAATGCATGATATTTAATAGGCTTACTTGTTAATAAGGTTGAATTTGGAATTGACATAAATGCATAATCCACAAGATTATATCACCACCCAATTATTGGATACCCGCCAGATACGATTAGGATGTTCTCAGAGCAATTTAGCCACTATGTTTGTCGGCATTTCGTTTTCAATAAATGACATCGCCAAAACTTCAAAGAGGACTGTATATCCATTTTTTTTTCGTGCGCAAGGAACGTCTACCTCCGTATTTTTCCCTCACTTGTCTTGATTCTAGGATCCGGGTAATGGATGTAACAGTGATGTTCAAAAAAATTCATAGCCTCCATTCTCTCTCTTTGGTATCGTTGATTGTACAAGGCTTTTTATCTTTAAATTGATAGCCTTTGGTCTGTCCAATATGAATCTGTACTGTTCATCTTTATCAATTTGTCGATTTAAAACCATAAAGTATAAAATAATCACTCAATATGGCATAGAACAAAAATCACCTGAAAAAGCAAGGTAATAGAGACAGCCCCTTACGCTGTAATTTTAATAACTTAATACAGAATGTTGAAAAGGTAATTATTCACACTAAAAATGTACATTTGTCATTTAGACCTAACTCCGAAAAAGTTAATCTATTTCGCGAATGAGGAAAAATATTAATTTCAAGGATAGTTGAAAGTTATCAATGAATTTTTTTTCTTTTCATTCATAGTTTGCACACAATCTGTGTGCATTTTTTAGAAATTTATGGAGAAAAATTATGAGTACTAAAATTAGAGGTTCAGAAAAAATTCAGTTTTCTTGCGATAAAAATGGCAAGCGTAGTTTGGCTGATTTTGAGAATGTGGAGGAGGCTTTGCAGGCTAGTGGTGGCTATCAACCAAATCCTAATTATATAGGCCCGGCTCGCCCCTGGCTTCCAAGAGTTCCTGGTTTTCCACAAGGAATACCCGCCATTAATTGGAAACAATTGAATGCGATAAACCCACAAATAATAGGCTTGAAATAACGCTATGGAGGAGGAGAAGAAAAACACTATGGAAGCATGCGGTGAATTTAAGTCTATACAAATTCATCCCAGTCGACTATGTAATTTAAGTTGCCTACATTGTTATTCTTCTTCGTCACCGAAAGAGCGCGACGCATTGAATGCCGCGCTTCTTTCTAATGCATTATCTAATGCAGTTGACGAAGGATATGACTATGTGAGTATTTCAGGTGGAGAGCCATTATTATATAAACCGCTTGCAACATTATTAAAACATGCGAAAGGAGTTGGCTATAAAACTGCAATCACTACAAATGGTATGTTGGTGGATAAACAGCACCTCGATCAACTTGAAGGAGTTACTGATTTCATCGCTGTCAGTCTTGACGGTATTCCTGAATCACATAATCGTATGCGAAATTCTGCAATAGCATTCGAAAAAATGTCTGCAAATCTGGAGTTATTACGCGATTCTTCAATACCTTTTGGCTTTATTTTTACTCTTACTCAATATAACTTGCATGAATTGGATTGGGTGATTAATTTTGCATTGGAACAAGGGGCAAAATTATTGCAAATACATCCATTGGAAAATAACGGTTTTGCCAGCGAGCAATTAATTGATGATTTTCCTGATCGAACCGAATCAGCTTACGCTTATATGTATAGTGGAACCATGGTTCAAAAACTCAATGGTAAACTTGCGATACAAATTGATTATGCAAATCGTACTTTAGTTAAGGAAGAGCCGAATCAAGTCTATGTGTTTGATCAAAAACCAACACACACCACATCACTAGCTGATTGTCTTAGTAGACTGGCTATTGAACCCGATGGAACTATTGTACCCATACAATATGGTTTTTCCAGAAATTACGCGCTAGGTAATATACAGGATACTAATTTTAAGGAATTAGCCAACGATTGGAAGCAAAATAAAATGCATGACTTTTATGATCTTTGTGAAAGTGTTTACCAAGAGATCATTGATGACTCAAAACCGTTTGTTTTTAACTGGAATGAGATTATTACCGCGGCTTCTAACAGAGAAACACAGGTGGAATTTCCCGTAAAGTTGAGCGCTAGTCAGTAAATTAACATTACGATTGATACTGCATCTCTATTTAAAAAAGAAAAAAGGATAGGTAAGCAATGAGTAAATTTCCGTTTCAAAAACAGATGGACGCGATGGATTGTGGTCCGAGCTGTCTCAATATGATTGCCCGGCATTACGGTCGTTTGTTACCCATGGATGAATTAAGAGAGCAATCATCACTAACACGTTCTGGTGTAACTTTAGGCGGTATCGCGGATGCTGCTGAAAACCATGATTTAAAAACAGTTGCCATAAAAGCCTCACTTGAAACGTTAGAGAAAGAGGTGATTCTACCTTGCATTGCCCATTGGCGACAAAAGCATTTTGTGGTGATTTATGCGATTAAAAAAAATCATGTTTATGTTGCAGACCCAGCATTTGGTTTGGTTAAATATTCTAAGCAAGAGTTTATTTCCGGTTGGATGAATCAGGTTAACCCAGCCAAGTCCGAAGAAGGTATTTTGTTGTTACTGGATACCACACCAGAATTTTATCTGGCAGAAGAGGATGGGGATGAAAAAAGGCCTATTGGATTAGGTTTTTTATGGCCATACTTTCGCCCCTATTACCCTTTATTTTTTCAGTTGTTTCTGGGCTTATTGGTCGGCAGTATGATCATGCTGTCTTTTCCCTTTATGACACAAGCTCTGGTCGATTACGGTATTAACTATAACAATCTGAATTTTATCTATGTGCTGCTTGCCGCGCAGTTGACTTTATTTCTGTCGCAGACATCGGTAGAAATTCTAAGGAGCTGGATTTTATTACATATCGGTACGCGAATTAATATTGCTATTATTTCGGATTTTTTGTTAAAGCTGATTAAGTTGCCTATCTCATTTTTCGACAGTAAAACCATGGGGGATTTATTGCAGCGAATTCAGGATCATCATCGTGTTGAAGAATTTCTTTCCTCATCAACGCTAACCATGCTGTTTTCATCGATTAATATTATTATTTTCGGCGCTGTACTGGCTTGGTATAACTTGCAAATTTTGATGATATTCATGGTAGGAACAAGCTTGTATGTCAGCTGGGTGTTGATGTTTATGAAAAGGCGTGCCGTTTTAGATTACAAGCGATTTGATCAATCATCTAAGACTCAGAGTAGCTTGGTGCAAATGATTAATGGTATGCAGGAAATAAAACTCAATAACTCAGAAAGGCGTCGCCGCTGGGAATGGGAGAGTATACAAACCCGATTATTTAAAGTGTCAATGAAGAGTCTGGCGTTATTTCAATATCAAACCACGGGCGCTAATTTTATTAATGAATTAAAAAACATTTTAATCACCTTCTTTTGCGCAAAGTCTGTGATTGATGGTCAAATGACATTGGGTATGATGTTGTCGGTACAGTACATCATTGGTCAACTGAATGTACCCATTTCAAACTTTGTCGGTTTTATGCAATCCATGCAGGATGCCAAAATAAGTCTAGGGCGATTAGCAGAAATTCATAACAAAAAAAGTGAGACAGAAATACACAATATGCCGTCTTTATTGCCACAAGATAAAGGTATTTCCTTGGCCGAAAACTTGTGTTTTCGTTACGGACGAGATAGTAGTCCATTAGTTCTTGATCATGTGAATATAAATATTCCTGAGGGAAAGGTGACTGCAATTGTTGGAGCCAGTGGTAGTGGTAAGACGACATTAATGAAACTACTACTAAAATTTTATACGCCTACAACAGGCAAAATACGCATTGGTAATACTAGTCTTTTGGATGTGGATACAACAGCATGGCGACAAAATTGTGGCGTGGTTATGCAAAATGGTTTTATCTTTGATGACAGTGTTTTAAGAAATATTACTGAGTCAGAATCAGCAGGTTTGATTGATCGGGAGCGATTAAAAAAAGCCATTGAAATTGCTAATCTAGAAGAAATTATTGAGTCATTACCGAATGGTTTAACTACTGAAATTGGCCCCAATGGAATCTCTTTGAGTGGAGGACAAAATCAACGTATTTTAATTGCTAGAGCCGTTTATAAAGACCCTGATTACCTGTTTTTTGATGAAGCGACTAGTTCTTTAGATGCAAAAAATGAACGTCAGATAATGCAAAAACTTGAAACCTTTTTTGATGGAAGGACGGTTCTAGTGATTGCGCATCGCTTGAGTACGGTTAAAAATGCTGATCAAATTATTGTCCTTGATCAGGGAAAACTAGTGGAATGTGGAAACCATGAGCAACTGGCTCAAGCAAAGGGGCCTTATTACCATTTGGTTAAAAACCAGTTGGAACTTGGAAATTAACGTTTACCGACAGTCAATTCCTTAACGGAGAAAAAAATGGAACAAGTGCAATTACAATTTCCTCAGGAATACAGTATTGATACACAAGAATTATTAGCCAAACCACCGACATGGATGCTGCGATGGGGTGGAACGGTTGTTTTTACTATCATGATGGCCATGATTCTACTATCCTGGCTGATTAAATATCCTGACATCATTACTGCTGAGGCAACGATCACTACGCCTGTGCCTCCGTTAGCGATCATAGCACGTCAAAATGGACAACTTCACTGGATAAAGCCCCCACAAGATCTTGTTGTTAAAAAAGGCGATACGATTGCCTTCATTGAAAACCCAGCATCCTCAGTAGACATCAATCAGTTAAAACAATGGCTGGAAGCTTATAAAAACAATAATAGAGAATTGTCCATCGTACCCGACAATTTAAAGTTAGGCGAGGCGCAAAACAGCTTTGCTCATTTTCAAAAAACTTTAAATGAATTTCATTTCTTTGAAACCCTTAATCTATTAGCAAAAAAGATGTCGCTAGCTAAACAAAAGCGGTTTCAGTTACATCAAATGCTTAAACAGCATCATCGCCAAAAATTGATTCTAACCAATGAATATGAATTGCTTAATAAAAATCTTAATCGTTTTCAGAAATTAAAGAACAGAAATCTGGTGGCAGAAACGAAGATAGATGAGATACAAATTACGCTATTAAAAAACAGACAACAACAAGAACAAATACAATCAGATATTGTTAAAACAAAATTGGAATTAACTAATCTAGATTCCGACTTAGTTGAGTTTAAAATGACCGACCAACAGAAAATGCAAGATTATAAACTTAAATTAGCGGAGGCTTTTCAGTCGTTAATGTCGGATATTTCCAAGTGGGAAAAGCAATACTTGTTAACATCGCCAATTAATGGTCGTCTAACATTTTCCAAATATTGGAGTGAGCACCAATTTGTCAAAGCTGATGAGGAAGTGGTTACAGTGGTACCTGATAATAATCAACCCATCATCGCAAAGGTTAAAATGCCTTTGGAAAACTCAGGGAAGGTCAAAACAGGGCAAAAAATCCTAATTAAATTAGCAAGCTATCCTTATCAGGAATATGGTCAGATTGAAAGTCGTGTGGATGCTATTTCATTAGTTCCTCGAGAAAATATGTACACTGTTGAAACTCAGTTGCCAAATCCGCTAGTAACCAGTTTTAATAAAACATTAAATTTTGACCAGGAAATGCAAGGCAAAGCTGAAATTGTGACAGAAGATTTGCGGCTTATTGAACGCTTTTTTTATCAAATATTAAAAATAATTAAAGCGTAATTAATCAGTAGGTAACCCCCCGGCTATGCCAGGGAGACTCTCCTCGGTTTTACCGATACGGCAGTATGCCTTATCCTAGTGTTTCGACCAAGAAATCACAAGGTAAAAATATGAAAGACTATAAGAGTTTGTCGCATACCCGGTGGGATTGTAAATATTATGTTGTATTTATACTGAAAAAGAGAAAGAAAATAATCTATGGTAGTTTGCGAAATTATCTAGGTAAAATTATTCATGAGCCAGCTAAGTATATAGGAATTGAGATCTTAGAGGGACACTAGCTGCTGACTAGCTTTTAACCCGTGTAAATATTCACTCATATCTTGAGATAATTGTCTAGATTATCTTTATATGAAGCAACATAAACCCTTTCGCTTTGATGCCCAACACCAGCAATAGAATAACGATATACGGCTTCGATATCACCCGATAATTCTTCTACGCTAGCCAAGCTCAGCTGGCATTGATTGCCACTTTTTCATCTTTTGCCATGTCTGATAGGTTGAAACTGTTGTATCTAGCGCCATTTGTACGCCGCCATAAGAAAACGTTATGCCTATTATTAACCCGAAAAGAGCACTTACAATTCTCATTTTCACTATGCATATCTCTATGGTTTATTATCCCTATCTCAATAAGTTATTGATTGTTCTTTCTACACTTCCCGATATATTAGTTGAAGATAAAAAATCCTGTAAAAATTAATTTAATATACAACTAAACAACCACCAGCTAAAGCTGGTGGGTTCATATAATGGACTAAAGTCCGGATACGGGTC
>JAGLDH010000239.1 GCA_023145835.1 Methylococcales bacterium | reverse complement strand
TAACCTTTATTAGGGACTAATAAATTTTCCAAAAAATGAGCAGCGAATAGACAAGTCTCGGTTTACCCTGCAGTCACACCAACTCTGCACATGAGCCGTTCTGTTATGACTCCCTCACTGACTTGCCGGTCATCGGAAAAAAATTTTAGTCTCCCTCACGTACTATTTTTACTTGGCTTCAACTTGTTCCCTGACGTCTACAGCAGACTAAAAACCATCACTTTGCTATCTTTCGTTTCCTGATTTTCAGTGATAGCTCTAATGATAATAGCTGTTTTTAGTTAGGAGAGACTTATACTACTAACCACCTGTTTTTCATACCATTTAATAAAAATATTCAAATATTCAAAAAATGTTGATTTTTTTCTTTTTTGTGAACCACTACCTAAATTCAAAAATTACAAAATGATATTATCCTATTGATTCTAATGAAAAAATAGGGAATATTAGTTAAGTAAATGACATTAGTTAATCAAATTACATTCACTAATTATGAACACGGAGACAAAAATGAAAAAACATATAAAACAACAAACCTTCCTTGTGTGGTTTTGTTTTGCAACAACTCTTGTTTGGGGTAGCCTGGCAAATGCTACTCCTCCTAAACCTGTAGACACAACATTTTGTGCAGCTGATACCATGATGGTTATTGATAAGTCTGGCTCTATGAGAAAAACTAAAGAAGGATATCCATTACAAAAGGCAAAAAATGCGGCTATATTTTTTGCTAACAAAGCATTGTCCTTTTCTAATAACCAGGTCGGAGTCGCTTCATTTAATAGCTACGGTACCTTAGATCAAGCATTAACAACAAATCCATCCCTTGTTAGTCCAGCAATCAATGGGCTCACGGCAGTAGGAGGTACAAGAATTCATGCTGGGCTTGAAATAGGGCTTCAAGAAATTCTGAATAATTCAGTTGCTCCTAAACGTATAGTTATTTTACTAACAGACGGTAACTCTCCCGATGAAGCAGATGTAATACAAGATGCTAATGATGCTAAAGCAGATGGAGTCATTATCTATACTATTGGATATGGAAATGATGTTAATACCGCTTTACTACAAAGCGTAGCAGACATAACAGGCGGCCAATATTATTCAACACCTTTAAATTCAGACTTAGAGGGTATTTTTGATGAAATATCGCAAAATATTTGTACTCCAAAAACGAATATTTCCGGCATAAAGTTTCATGATATGAATGGAGATGGTGTTCGAAACACGGGAGAAGGTCCGATAGAAAATATTCGAATTTTCCTTTATTCAGCTGATAGTAATGGCTATCCAACAGGGTTTGCGGGTATGACTAATACTGCTGCTGATGGTTCTTACAGCTTCCCAGGTATTGCACCAGGCTCATATCTTGTAAGAGAAAATATTGCTGTTCTACCAGGCTGGACACAAACTTTTCCTACTGCCAATAATGGTGTTTATTTTGTTACGCTGACTGAGGGTAAGCAGGAAAACGACCTTGATTTTGGGAATGCAAATTGTGATGACCTTTGTGATGCAACGGTATCTGGTATCAAATATTACGATGCTAATCATAATGGCATCTATGATGCTGGAGAAACTAAGTTAAGTGGCTGGTTGATTGAAATGATACACAGTGATGGCTCATTCTCTTTTGATGTAACAGACAGTAATGGAGATTATTCAATTAATATTCCACATACTATGTTGGCAGAAACTGTTACGCTTAGCGAATGGATGCAACCTTTTTGGGTCGCCGTTGCGCCTGTTGCAGGCACCTATCCGAGTATTCCTGTGACGACAGGTGATCAGTTAA
>JAGLDH010000238.1 GCA_023145835.1 Methylococcales bacterium | reverse complement strand
GCTAATTCAGGCAACTACATATGAGGTAGCAGGGCAGGAATATATTTTAGCAGTCTGGATTTATCTGAATTTCAATGGTTGTAAACTTGATTCGGACAAAGAACACCTGAGTCTTTTCTTAAAAAACTGTGCCTTACCAATGTATTATTTCAAACGTCTTTGCATCACCAGACATGCCCTGCTACAGTAAAAGCATTTGAAGGTAATGAATTTGAGCACAGGAGAGTCGGTTTAGCATTATCGAATAGCAGACTCTAACAAGACGTTCCAGTTGACCGCTGGAAGCGTGTCCGTTTTCAAAGTTCAGTTTTTATCAATCGTCAGTTAGTTGCTGGAGTTCACCGTAGACCCTCCAGCGGCCGCTGAACTTGGCGTTGAACTAAGGAGCAATATGGAAATAATTATAATTTCAGCAATATCTGCCATATTATTGGCTTTAAGTGTTCTGTATGCAGCGAAACAAATTAAATTACTGCGAATACAGCATGAAGAAGATCATGATTGGAATAGACGTTTGGCGGCTCAGGAAACGCTAAGGGGTTATCATGAAATTCAAGTAATGGTTGAGGCAATTAGTGAACACTTTGATTATCATAATAAAACGGAAGGAATCCCTGAAAAAGAGTTTCAGGAAAAATTTAATGGAACAAAAGAATTACAATCGCGATTACATACTGTACTTAATTACTTTGAAGGCTTAGCACGTGGTATTAGGCAAGGTATTTACGACGAAGAAGTAATAAAAGCAAGCTTTCGAGGACACATGATTAGAGTTTATGAAAGCTTCAAGTATTATATTGGAAGTAGAAGAATAACCTTACATAACCCTAGAATATGGATAGAGCTCGAAGAAATGGCAGATAAATGGAAAAAAGAAGATAAGAGTATTTTACCTCAACGAATTAAAACAGGTGTAAACAGCTAACAAATGTATCCACTTGACCACAAAAAGCGTCATTTTTTTTGCGGAGCAAAAAAGCCGCCACTTTTTGTGGCAAGTGATGCAGTTGTTATGTAACTAATTCTCGTATTTAGGTAATGGGTAATGATACAAAGAAAAAACTTAAATGAAAAGCTCTTGGGGTTATATAAGAAATTAATGTTTTTTATTGTTTTTGGATTTTTAGTATCTTGTGCAAAAAACACTACTGATAGGCATTTACAGGGGCGTGAAATACCGAGAGTTATTACCAAGGTCACTGAAAAACCACAAGCCTATTTCAGGGTAAATCCGAGATATCCACTTAAAGCTGTTAAGCAAAGAATTGAGGGCTATGTAAAAATAAATTTTACAGTAAATGAAAAGGGTTTGCCTATAAATATTAATATAGTAAAATCTAGACCAAAAGGAGTATTTGAAAGGGTTGCTGTTGATGCTCTGAAACACTGGAGATTTCAAAGGTTAGAGGTTAACGGAGTTCCGCAAGTACAAAAAAAGGGCACTGAAGTATTTAAGTTTAAATTCTCTAAATAAGTAAGTATTTAGCCCCCCCCCTCATGAATTTTTAGGAAATCATTCTTGATTGCCCCGTAACTAATTGATTCTGTGTTAAGCGAGACCAAAATTGTCATAAATAACAGAGGGGGGCTGAATACTTACCTAAATAAAGGTAATAGAAAATAATTTTTTCTAAAATCAAATAATAAAAAAATGTACTAGACGCTAGGTCGCTTCATTGGTCTTTAGTTGCGGGTTTTTATCAAACTTCAGTGTGCTATCAGCTTAAAATAAATTAAACGTTATAAACAAAAAATAATATAATTAAACTGTGGCGTTTAAAAGCAAAGCACATAACAAGTGACTATGGTTATAA
>JAGLDH010000237.1 GCA_023145835.1 Methylococcales bacterium | reverse complement strand
GGGTAAGAATGATATGGGAACACTGGTGCTTTTTCAATAAATTATAAATTTTTGGAAGCTTGAGGGTAATGAGGTAAAACAATAAAAGTTCTTCTAATCATTGGCTGATAGTCGCTGTTTTTTTGTTCACCATTCAGACACTTATCCCCTCACCATTTCATAAAGTACTTTTTCAAGTTGCTTGGGATGTTCAAGAAAAATCTCGTACATTTGCTTAGAAAAATCATCAGGAAAAACATCAAATTCTTGTTTTGACAGAGCGTTGATAGTTTCTAATGCAACCTGTTTAGGTGCTGGTTTTTCCATGTCAAAACCTTCTGCCATACGTGTATCAATCGGCCCAGGGTAAATACCCATAACCTGAATACCCTCATCTGCTAGTTCGGCTCTTAATCCCTGCGTAAGAGAATGCATGGCAGCTTTGGTTGCTGAATAAGGCGCGGCGTTTGGAAAGTTTGAGATGCCTGCAATAGAAGAAATGTTAATAATCAATGCTTGTGAAGATAGTTTTAATTTAGGCAATACTGCTTGAATAATCTGTATAGGTGCAAAGTAATTAACCTCCATTTCCTGACGTGCAATTTCAAGCGAGTTTTCTGATGTAAAAGAGCAGTTATTCGCTATACCTGCATTGTTGATCAGAATATCCAGTGATAAAATTTGATCTTTCAATGCGTTGATATGATCACTATTTGTGACATCAAGTAAAACGGGCTCAAGGTTGTCTGGATAGTGTTCTCTGAGAGATTTTAGGTTATCTAGATTTCTAGAAGCAGCATAAACTTTTTTTACGCCAGCCTTTAATAAGGCATGAACATAAGCTTCACCAATTCCTCGGTTAGCTCCTGTGATTAACGAAATTTTTCCTTTAAATTCAAACGACTTCATTTTAAATACCCTTCTGTTTATATTGATAGGCTATTATGATTTAAAATATGATGTTTGATAATAGGGCGTTTTGGTATAGAATTTATGCAAAAAACGTATAAATATAAATGAAGTGAAAAATAATCATCTGCTAGGTGCGATTCAAGCATTTATCTCTGTTGCAGATAGTGGCAGTTTTTCAGAAAGTGCTCGCCGTCTAAAGTTGTCGCAACCATCCATCTCTCGGCAAGTCACGGCGCTGGAAGAACACTTGGGAGTGAGACTGCTACAGCGTAGTACACGGAAACTCAGTTTGACTGAAGCAGGGCAAATCTATTATGAAAAAGCACGGAACATTCAAGCAAATGTGATTGAGGCTTACGAATCTATTCGTGGGTTTAAAGAGAGACCATCAGGTCTTTTAAAAATTAGTGCACCACATACTTGGACAGAATTATTAATTACACCACATCTAAATGGGTTTTTAACCCAATACCCTAGTATCAAACTCAATATAGAATGTAATGATAATATTCAGGATGTGATTGAAGATCAGCTAGATTTAGTGGTTCGTGTCGGTAAATTAAAAGATGGTTCTTATGTGGCAGTACTTTTTGCTAAGATTCATATGATTTTGTGTGCAAGCCCAGCTTATGTTGAAAAATATGGGCGACCTAAAACTCCGTCTGACTTGCAAAACCATAACTTTATTCAGTATCTGACATATAACCGTTTAACTATGACAAAAGAGTTTATTTCTAAAGAAATTACAGTTAATGGTTCAATTCAAACTAACACAGCCTCAGTGATACTCTCGGCTCTTCAACAACATATTGGTTTATCCGTTATTCCTGATTTATTGGTACAGCCATTACTGGATTCAGGCGAGTTACTGGATTTAATGCCCTATGCAGAAATAGAGGTTGATGGTTTTCCCGTTACGGGTGTTTATGCAATCTATTCTAATCGCCACCATCTTCCGGCTAAAGTCCGTGTTTTTTTAGATTATTTTCGTTCCCAGCTAAATAATCAATTAAAGGATACCTCTATTAAGGAACCTCTGATTTAGTCTTAAAATAACGATTTAATAGAATATAACTTCTGGCGCGCCATCTTCGCTACATATCACCTTGGGACATCCATGTCC
>JAGLDH010000236.1 GCA_023145835.1 Methylococcales bacterium | reverse complement strand
ATGCACTTTTAATCATCATTTTACGATTAGGTATCGTCGCAGATATTCTCGAAGGTTTTCATTCTCTTTTTATTATTGTTTTGATCCAATGAGTATAACCGAATAAATATTAAACTAAGATACCTGCCTACTAGCATCTATTTAAGAAAGATGTCTAATAGTTAAAGAAATGTTAGAGAGTTTAGGCATTTCTGTTTTATTAGCTAAAAATGGAAAAGAATGTCTGCTTGTCTATCAGGCGAATGAAGAAAAATAGGTTTAGTTATTTTGGATGATGTGATGCCTATTATGGGAGGACGAGAATGCTTTTATGAATTAAAAATGCGAAAGCCTCTTATTTCTATTATTATGCTAACAGGGTATCATTCAGATCACCAAGTGAATCGTTTGCTCAAAGATGGCTTGTTTGGAATCTATAAAAAGCCTTTGTTATTTGAAGATCTTATAGAAATATTAACTGAGCATGTTGATGAATAAAATGAAGTTGAAACTCCTTTTGTGTTATAAATCCATACGTGCATTAGCACAATTTTTTATTGATAGCTGCGTCATTTAAATTTAAATATTGTTTAGTCGGTATTATTATGGGTGAAAAAAAAGACTTACTTGTAGTTGATGATGAATCTTTTAATCTTCAGTTTATTTATGAAGTTCTTAAGGATGCTTATAATGTAAGACTAACGACAAGTGGCAAATTAGCAATTGAGTCGGTCAAAATTAAATGCCCTGATTTAATAATGCTGGACATAAAAATGCCAATTCTTGGTGGATATGAAGTCTGCAAAATCTTGAAAAGTAATCCTGGTACAAAAAAAATCCCTATTTTATTTATTACTGGCTATGTCAGTGAAAGTGACGAAAAAAAGGGTTATGAAGCGGGTGGCATTGGTTATTTATTCAAACCATTTGATTCAAATGAATTAATATCTATAATTAAAAATATCCTTAATTAGGTATACTGCTAAACGAAACTATTGTTTTCTAAATTGAGCGGAAGTTTAATGAATAAGTGAAGGGCTTTTATGTAATTTGACCTCTATTATTTAGTATACCTTTCTCTAATGCTTTCACTACAACAGATGTCCTATTTTTAGCACTAAATTTTTTACATAGCCTTGAGACATACACTTTTACAGTAATTTCTTCTATACATAACAATCTGGCAATTTCTTTATTTGAATAGCCAAGATAGAGTTGTTTAAGAACATTTTCTTCACGTTGCGTCAAGTGAACGTCATTGGTAGATACCTTTTGTGGTGGGTCATCACTTAGGGTGACAGAGGAAGGGATATAATGCTCCCCAGATAACATTAATTCGATGGCGTGTATTAATTCTGTTCCTGTATGTGTTTTTGGAACAAAGCCTGCAGCACCAAGTTGAATAAATTCTAAAATTTCATGGGTATTTGCAACGCCAGACAAAATAGCAACAGGGATATTTCTAGAATTATTAATAAGCTTTTTAACACTTTCAATGCCATCCATTCCTGGCATATGGAAATCAACAAGAATAAGGTCAAAAGCTTTCTCACTCTTTAAAAAATCTATAAAAGTTTTAAAGTTTTCTGTTGAGGTTATATTAACTTCAGGAAGGTGGGCGTCAAGAAAATCATTTAAGGTTTGTAGTACCATTGCATGATCATCACAGAGTAATATTGATTTAGACATTTATTCAAATAATAAATTTTTGGGTGAGCCCTGACTTCAAGTTATGTTGCACGCAAATACAAAGTATGCAAACTTATGATGTATCGTTAATAACTTCATCTGCAAAGAGTAATTTTTTTAATTTCTACGCTATACTTCGCGCAGTTACGGTTGCGGTTTTCTATCAGTTTGCTTTTTGCCGATAGGCTGCGTTGCTGAAATGGTTGCGTAGCTAGCTATGCAACCATTTCAGTAACTTGCTATCAACAAAAATCAACTCG
>JAGLDH010000235.1 GCA_023145835.1 Methylococcales bacterium | reverse complement strand
ATCGTTTCAACAACATTATCATCATCATGGACTCAATAATAAATTAGGCATTCAAGGATTTAATACAAAATTAACGCTAAAACTGATTTTATTTTTTTCAGGTTTCGGTATTTTGGGTACAATTTTTGGCATAGTTATCGATATTGAAAATGGCGATCAACTTGTTCATCAGGTTTTTACTGAACGTTTTTATGAGCAAATGGAACAGAATAGTTTTTGGCAAGATCCGAAAGCATTTTTTCAGGAAATAAAATTTAATACAACAGAAGGGATTATTAACTTTCGAGTTATGATTTTAACCGTTGCTGGGTTAATAGGTGGGCCTATCGTTGGTTTTTGTTCGGGTCTTATTGTGGGCTTACAACGATATAGTTTATCTGGATTTTCTTTTGAAATTAATTTGATAACTAGTATCGGAGTGGGGACGGGTGCTGGGCTTATTTTTTATCGATTAACACCTAAACAACGCCACGATCCTCTCATTGTTATGGGAGTTTGCTTATTAATGGAGCTGTTAAGAAGGGCTGTTTTAATTCACCTTAGTCCTGGAGATAATGGCACTGTTTTGATGGAATTAATAACATTACCTATGATTGTTTGCAATACGATAGGTGGGTATGTTTTTATGAAAATAATTAAAACAGTCAATACAGAGCGACTACTAACCGAGGAAAAAATAAAATTATTAGACGCTAAAAATAAAAAAGAAATAGCAGAACGACTATTAATGGAAGAGAAAAATCGACTATTAATTGCTGAACAGGAAAAAGAAGAAGAAAAACAGAAAAGAAAGCATGAAGAGATAAAATCACTTTTACTTTATATGAAATCACATTTTTTAATGCCTATTTTAAGCAACATTAAAAATGAAATTTTAAACAACCCTCCCGCTGCGGTAAAACAATTACACTCACTATCAACATTTACTAAGAAAAGCCTTGAGAGTATTAATGACTGGTCTGATGGAAAAGATATCAACATAGAAGATGAACAAAATCATATTAAAGATTACTTGGTTCTTATGAAGTTTCAATACCCTAATATATCTTTTTCTGAATCATATGATGACACCTTACTGAATTATAAATGTTCCCTTTTTGTTTTACAGCCATTGGTTGAAAATGCAATTGAATATGGCTGTAATTTTAAAAAAGAAGGCGACTCTATTTCTGTTAGCATTACTGATTTTGGCGAAAAAATACAATTATCTGTAAAGGATAATGGCCAAGGTATGGCCGATGATATAAAACAGCGGCTAGGTAGAGAGCAATACACTTCTAGCCGGTATGGAACAGGGATGGCTTTTTTTAATGTTATTCAACGGTTACAGAAAATATTTAATAACAATATTGACTATAAAATAGTTTCCAGTCTTAACAATGGTACGCTCATAAAAATTACTATTCCAAAAGAAGGTATATACAATGACGAATAATGAAAAAACAAATAATGAAATTACAACGGTCATTATTGATGATCGAGAGTCCTATAGAAAGGAGCTAAAAAATTTTCTTACAGATTATAAAGATATAACAATTATTGCTTATGCTAGTAACGTGGAAACGGGTATTGATGCCATTATTACAGATCAACCTGATTTGGTTTTTCTAGATATAAAAATGGAAGATGATGACAGTGGTATTCAGCTGGCTAATCAAATAAAAGCGATGAATCTTATGAAATCGCCTTGTATTGTATTTATGACAGATTATTCAGATGTTGACTATCTAAATATAGCAAAATTAAGCCCTATTACTTTTTTAAAAAAACCTGTTGAACCCGAAGATATCTCGTATATTATTCCCTCTGTGAGACAAGTATTGGAAAACAAAGAAAAGGAAAATGTTTTTGGAGAGATTTCCATACATACAAAGGAAGGTATATTTATGATTAATCCTAAGCAAGACATTCTATATATCGAATCAGTTAAAAATTCAGTCAATATTCACTTGGAGGACGGTCGAACTTTAAAAACAAAAGTTAGATTATATGAGTATGAAGATGTATTTGAAGCTTATAAAATTTGTCGAGTGGGTAAATCTTTTCTTATGAATCTTTATAAATTAGATAGGGTTGAGCCACAAAAAATAGATAGAACTGAACCAAAAAAAACAGATAGAACTAAACAAAAAAAAATAAAAGGGCATAAAATTTTTATACAAAACCATAAAACATATGTCCCGCTAAGTGATACTTATTATAAAGAAATTATTTCTAAATTAGACTCTTTGTCATAATGCTAAGGGTATAGCCATATATTAATGTGTGTTAACAATATTCTACTCCATATTGACTGACTTTCTCCCAAAACGCTTCCCAGCAATTGGAGCGTTCCAAAGTTCTTAAGCTAAAATAATGGATGTTCCTTTATGATACCAATTCAACCCTGATTGAAATAGCTGTTGCTTTACAATCGTTTTACAGGCCACCTCAATCACCCTGACCCCAATGTCATTAAGTTAAGAAATTTATAGAGCTATTCACCTTGGAGACGGGGCTTTAGCCCCGTATTTGGAGAAACTAAAGTCCCTCCTCCAAATGTTTTATGCTTAACTTAACGACATTGACCCTGACCCAATCGGCAAGCCGCTCTCAATTTGTAATGTATAAGTCATGCGAATAGCCTGATTGCTAAAATTGGTCATCGTTTTTCTGTAGTGTCTCCAAGCGTTTTTTAGTGTATTTATTGTTTTGCTCTTTTTCTTTTATTTCTGACAGTTTATCCAAAGCGGCACACCCGGCGTGTTCTTGAGTTCATGGCACTGTTGTTTTAACCATATCAAAATCAATTGATTTAATCAGCCAAGTGAAAGTACGGGGTCTGGTCTTGCAATACCACACTGATAGTTATAACCAAAAAACCCACCCGATAAAAACGGGTGATTTAGTTGTGATAAGCCTCCTGCGAAGGCATAAGTGGAAAAGTAAGATGTCACTTTTTTGAAGTATATTTTAAAAATCAGGAAACCACCGAACTATTAATAGAGGTGCCCTATAAGCATTGAAAATAAATTAAAAACGAGGTATTGTTGATCACCAACTAAGCAGAATAAGTATACCCTGTGTAATCAATTGAAGGAGTCTACTTTTATGTCCGTTTCCGAGCAAATTCTACATCGCTATGAACTTATTCTAACCTCTGCCGGTGATGGCATTTATGGTTTAGATCATGAAGGTAAAGGTACCTTTGTCAATCCAGCGGCAATAGCCATGACGGGATGGGAAGATGCCGATATTATTGGGCAACCCGTGCATGAAAGGCATCATCATAGTAAAGCTAATGGCAACCATTATCCCAAACAAGAATGTCCTATTTATGCTGCGCTAAAAGATGGTGCTGTCCATCATATAACAGATGAAGTCTTTTGGCGTAAGGATGGCAGTAGTTTTCCCGTGCATTACACCAGCACCCCTATAATACAAAACGGTACTATTATCGGTGTAGTGGTGGTATTTCAGGATGTCAGTAAGATCAAGCAGACTGAGGCTAGATTGTCATTATTTCAACGCCGCAATGAACTCTTGTTGTCAGCTGCTGGGGAAGGAATTTGTGGTTTTGACTGTGAGGGGCTGGTCACTTTTATCAATCCTACCGCCTCTGCTTTATTAGCTTGGCAAGGTCTGAATCTTGACGGCCAAACTATCCATGATATTTTTGGACTCAATGAACCAAAAGCTGATGAATATTGCCCTGTACATAATATCGTTAGCGGCAAAAAACGGTATCAGGCCAGTGATAAACAGTTTTGGCGATCTGATGGCAGTCATTTTCCTGTGGATTTTGTGAGTACACCTATTTTGGAAGACAACCAATTACAAGGCGTTGTCGTGGTATTCCGTGATATTACAGAAAGGAAACAGGCTGAGCAAAAACTCAAAAACGCATATTTAGAAATTGAACAGTTAAAAAATCGTTTACAAGCAGAAAATACTTATCTACAGGAGCAAATTAATCTCACCCATAAATTTGAAGATATTCTTGGTCAAAGCCAGTCATTAAAATCAGTCTTGGGGCAGGTTGAAAAAGTTGCACCCACGGATACTACGGTTTTAGTTTTGGGAGAAACAGGTACGGGCAAAGAGCTGTTTGCCCGTGCGTTGCATAATCTCAGTCCACGAAATAATCGCCCTTTGGTAAAGGTTAATTGTGCTGCACTACCTACCAATTTAATTGAAAGTGAATTGTTCGGTCATGAAAAAGGCAGTTTTACCGGTGCGACTGCACGTCGCATTGGTCGATTTGAACTGGCACACGAAGGCACTATTTTCCTGGATGAGATCGCTGAATTACCATTGGAACTACAAGCCAAACTATTGCGTGTACTGCAAGAAGGCGAAATTGAGCGACTGGGCGATTCCAAAACCATCAAAATCAATGTTAGGATAATTGCTGCCACCCATCGTGATTTGAAACAAATGGTTGTTGATAAGACTTTTCGTGAAGACCTGTATTACCGGCTCAGTGTTTTTCCACTAACAATTCCTACTTTACGCGAACGCCAGCCTGATATTTCGTTACTGGTGCAATGGTTTATCAACAAGTTTACTCAGAAAATGGGTAA
>JAGLDH010000234.1 GCA_023145835.1 Methylococcales bacterium | reverse complement strand
AATTAATTTTACTTGGGTACTTATATTATTTATCACTACAATATTCTTGATAAAGAAAGAATCGAACTGTTAGGGTCGCTATCACTGCCAATTGTAGAAAAGTTTGGCGGAGAATTAGTCGTTGCCAGTTCTGTAACATGCTTAGAGGGTAGTTCTCCATATATTCATATGGTTGTTTACAAATTTAAAAGCAAAGATGTAGCAAAAAGTTTTTATGAATCTAAAGAGAATCGCGAGTTATTTAAACTAAGAAATGAAGTTACGGAAGGGTTTGCAGTTTTGGTACCACAATACGAAGTACCCTAAATAAAGTATAGAGGTTTAGGTCAGTGCAAGCACATTAAAAATCGCTTCACTGCGTTGCGTTGAGCGTTAGGCTATCTGACTCGGCAAACGCGGTAATGATACCCGAAAAATACAAATAAAGGTTTTTATGAAAGGCATTGAGATCAAAAATAGTGAACACTTTTCGCAGGTTTTCAATGGCCTGAATTTATCTTATAAAAAAATTGAATCCACGGTATTTGAGGATTGCACGTTTAGCAAGTGTAATTTTTCAGAAGCTGTTTTCAGTGAAAGTAAGTTTATTGATTGTGAGTTTTCGAAATGCAATCTAAGTATTGTAAAAGTAGAATTTAGCAAATTTTCAGGTGTGGTTTTCGATGAATGTAAAATAATTGGGGTAGATTGGACTACGGCTTCTTGGTCAAATATAAAATTGTGCTCACAAATCAAGTTTTATAAATGTATTATTAACGATTCAATATTTTTTGGTCTTAATTTGGCTGAGATTGTTATTGAAGAATGCAAGGCGCATGATGTAGATTTTAGGGATGGTGATTTTAGTGATTCAGATTTTTCTCATACAGACTTTCAAGGAAGCATGTTTAATCAAACAAATCTTTCAGGAGCAAATTTTATTGAAGCCATAAATTACAATATAGATATTAACTTTAATAATATTAGCAAAGCAAAATTTAGTCGTTATGAGGCCATAAAGTTACTTAATAGTCTTGATATAGAGTTAGTTGACTAGCTAGCGTGATCAAAAAAACATCTAACAATCGCATCCAGCTGATGATATGGACTCCTCTCCTTTCTGCGTTGTCTAATGTGACGTAGATATTTAAAGCGGAGCAAAGAGGAGTCCGAAATGAAAGCGAACGTAATTGGGTTAGACATAGCAAAAAACATATTTCATCTGTACAGCATTGATGAAAATGATAAGCCGGTCAAAAAGAAATTAAAACGAGCGGAGTTGTTAGTTTTTTCGCCAACTACCCTGTCAGTTTAATTGGAATAGAAGCTTGTGGTAGCTCGCATCACTGGGCAAGAGAACTGATTAAATTAGGACATGAAGTTATTTTATTGAATGCCCGTTATGTCAAAAACTTTGTCATTGGCAATAAAAATGATTTTAATGATGCGGCCGGTATTTATGATGCGGTTACTCGACCTAATAAACGAACGGTTACGATCAAAACGATTGAGCAGCAAGATATTCAGCTCGTGCACACAATCCGAAA
>JAGLDH010000233.1 GCA_023145835.1 Methylococcales bacterium | reverse complement strand
AGGCAATTAATAGAGATGCCCTTTAGTGTGTACTTTTTATTTACAAGCTAATTGATATTTCAAGTTGTTTTATCTTTAAAGGCATTGTTGTAACTATTATATACGGATTAACAAACTTAAAATCTATTGGTTTTTTTATTAGCCTTGAAAAAAACCTACTCACGATAGTAAACATATACTTTTCGGTATTATATTGCTTTTTTCGAGCGAGGTGTTTGACGGAGTAATCTCTTTCAGCGGTTTATAAATAAAAGTTTTTTGAATAAGACTAAATTCAACCAATAATAACAGTAAAAGTACAATTAAGGTAGCTGTGGTCAGCTTTAGCAAGGAAGAAAACTTGTTTCATAGTTAGGGGTGGACTTGAATTAACATAGCTGTTTTATCATCATCACCACCGGCAATGATGGCTTCATTGATTAACTGAGAGATTTTGATGACCATTGGCCCAGTAGTTTCAACCAGTAAACTAGTCAGTTTAATATCTGGAATGACATCACTAATTCCGTCACTGAGTAGCAATAAATAATCATCAACTTGCCAGTCCCAGCTATGATGTTCAACTACAACCCTATTTTTAGCACCTATTGCTCGACTTATTCCTTTACCATGAGTTGAAGAATGATCCTGAGTTAAGCAGGTTAAGTGATTATCACGTAGTCGATAGGCTCGGCTATCACCCACATGGAAAATTTCTAATCGGTCTTGGATAATCCAGACCAGAACTAAAGTCGAACCCATTCCTCGTAATTCCAGATTTTCAAAAGCATGTTGATAAACGACTCTATTAGCATATTGAATTAAGTAAGTAAGGTAGCTGATGTTGATATCTTCAATTTTATCAACTTCAAGGGTATTAAATATATTATTGATAATAAGTTGACTGGCAAATTGACCGCCTTTATGTCCTCCCATTCCATCACAGACTGCAAACACTCCTCGTTCAGACAGCATCATAAAGTTATCCTGATTCTCGTTATTACGGGTGCCTTTTATACTGGCTGCACTGGTTTTAAACCAGGAGGCAGGGACAGCATGGAGGAGAGACTCTGTGTTACTGGTTTGTATCATTAGAAAGTAGATCGGTTAATCTTTTCAGTGAAGCATTCGTTTGTTTATTGGGTTGAGGTTTTGATTTCTGTTGAACTATAGTTTTTTCTGGGGGAGCATAAAACCGGTTGATATGCTCAAGGAGTTTTAGTAATCGCGGACGGCTATTATCTTGGGTTGTTGCTGTAAAATACTGAAAGTAACGCTCAGCTTGCATTAAAAAAATGATTCCAAGGTTGTAATGAGATTTAGCATGACGTGGATTAAGTTCTAAGATCGTCTCATAATGGAGTTTTGCGTGCTCTATTTTTTTGTTATGTAGATTAATGTTGCCTAATCTGAAGCGTGCTTCAATATGACTAGGGTTTAGCTTTAGAACATTTTCAAAGCCGAGTGCTGCTTTTTTCAGTTGTCCTGCTTGGTATTGTTTTTCAGCTATTTGAAAACTCTCAACTTCAGTGTGTTGAATAATAGTTTCTTTTGGTTTACTAGGTTTTAGTTCACTCTGTTTTGGTTTGGTAGCAGTGCTTTGGCAACCGGAAAGTGAGATTAACAGTGCAATTATAATTAGTCTTGATTTCATCGGTTCATTTCCTTATAAAAACGTAATTTTGCTTTAGCTTTGGTGTAATACACACTGTTGGAAGAGGCAAGGTTGATAACATCTTTCCAGCGTTCAATGGCTTTAGGTAAATTGGAATGTTCTAGTCGATAGCCGTCTTTATAGAGGTTACGTATCTTTTCTTCAGCTACAGCCAAAGTTGGAAAGGTGGATTGACTAGAGGTGTTTAAGCTAGACGGTGTGTTTTGGGTCGCTGATTGTTTAGCAAATAATGATTCTTTTACTGCCCGAGCTTGAATATGCTTAAAATGCTGACTTGTAGATGATAAATTAAGTTTTTTCTCAGTAATGATGAATGATGCCCATGAATCCCAAGCCTGATCTTTGTCACCACTGTTATAGGCTGAAAGGCCTTTCTGATAAAAGTTTTTTAAAGTAACTATTTCTGCACGAAGTAGAGATGCTTTATGTTGTAATTTAGCGGAGAGTCTTGAGTTAGTGGATAAGTTAGTGAGCATATTGATAGCTTTATCATCGTCACCTTTTAGAAAATATTGACGAGCTCCATGGATAGTTAATCTCTCTGTTGGTTTGGTTGTTTTAGCAATTATCTTTGATTCAAGTGATTTTTTTAGGACAGAGGTAGAGCCTGTCGATGGGATGAGAGTAAAGACTTTATTTTTAACAGGTTTTTGGTTGTTAGAGTCATCATTTTTTAAACTTTGTTTTTCTTGCTCTAATAATGCGTTTTTACTAACAATATTTTGTGTGTTTGATACTTGTTGCGTAGGCGTATTTGTTTCAGTATTAGATATAGAACTATCTGTATATTTAGGTTCGGATTTAAAAATAGGTGGAGTGGGGGTGATTACTTTTTTTGGAACACTAGAGGTTTGTGTCGCAGTTGAATCATTAATATCTAAACTTTGTTTTTCTTGTTTTAATAATACGTTTGTCTTGGTAATATTTTGTATTTTTGATACTTGTTGTGTAGGAATGTTTGTTTCAGTATTGGGTGTGGAATTATCTGTGTGTTCAGATTCAATAATAGAAAGAGTGGGCGTGATTGCTTGTTCTGTTTGAGCTTGTGAAGAAGTTTCAGAGCGAGTTAATTTCTCTGTAATTGCTTCATGGCTCGAAACTTGAGATATGTATAAGTATGTACCAACGAATAACATCCCGACCAATCCAAAGGTAGATACAATCTTCCAATTAGGGTATGTTAAGTCAATTCTTTCTAGAAAGTCATAAGTAATCTGTCTGGCTTTTTGCTTAGGTTGAGTAGGATTGTTTAAGGTAAAGCGAAGCTTTGTCTTGCTAAGTTTAATGATATCACCATTCATTAACAGTACTTTATCTACATTTATACCATTTACTTTAATTCCGTTTGAACTCTCTAAATCTTCGATAGATATGCCACTTTCTGTTTTTTGTATTTTGGCATGCTTTCGGGAGAGAGTCATATCTTCCAGTTGTAGCTGACAGTTTTCTGCACGACCAATATAAAAAGGGAAAGAACCAAGAAAAAACTCTTGTTTGGTATCTAAGCGAACTAAGCTTGCTGAAATATCATTATTAATTAATATTGTTTTTTCAGTACTCCAGTTAGTCGACGGTGTATTTGGTATTGTTGAGACCTTAGAACCAGAAATATCCGCTATTTTTTTTTCTAATTTTTCATATATTTCTTCAAAATTAGTATCTATCATTCGAGATTTTTTCTCAAATCTATAGGTCGAAGCACGCTGATTATCTGCCACAGTATTTTTACTATTAGTTTGTACTAATTTCTCTTTCGAGACTGGGTTTATTTGATCATTTGTAGATAGGTGAGAAGAAGCATTTTTTAGCTTTTCTATTGATGTTGTTTGAGTATCGTTTTTCATGATTATTAAAACCTATTAGTTGTACTTGTATAGCGAACCTGAGCTGTTAGTATTGGTAATAACTAGATAAAAGACATTATTGAGTTGATCTCTTGCTTTCACGTTTAAGTGATAGATGGTGCCAACAAGAAGCTCTATAACTGAATTGGTTTGCCGTTTAGTGGAGAACCAATTCGGGGTATTATTTGTTGATACTTTAGATATATTTTTATCCTGAAAAATTTGATTTCTAGGGTAGTTAAAACTGAATAAATGAATATCTCGATATGGCTTTAGCCATAGCCCAGTATTTATAGGTAATTTTTTGCTTTCTAGTAATCTGACAAATCTAGTCCAAAAGGTATCTGCTGGTTCCATATATTTAGCTAATACAATTTTAGATTTTGAGTTAAATACTTTATACATTTTTTTACCATTCATTACTTACTTCTTCAGCCTAAAAAAATCAAGAAATCCACTGTCCCAAGCAGATATGAGCAGAGGAAAAACACAATAATGGTAATTGGAAATAGTAATAAAATGTTTGGAAATATCATTTCTAAAGGTGTTTCATTTGATATTAGCTTGGCTAGTTTCTAACGTTACGCTATGTTGCTGATGAAACTGCATTTATTTAAGTATCTCCAATAGCCCAATGTGTTCTGATTTCTTGAATAACATTCGATAAAATATTTAGTATTGTTGTCTTACCTAGAAACCGTCCCCTCAGAAACTAAAATATTCCGTTAATGTTCATTACAGACTTTTAAAAACGTTGCTACCTCATCGCTCATTGTTTCTATTCCAAGTAAAGCAATACACAAATACGAATCCTACAGGAACAAAATTTTTATTGCAATATGTGGGGTGGTGCACATTTATAGAATTTTATTTTTAAAATATGTGAAGTGAGTCTCTTTTTTTTGCTTCTGTTCTTTGATTTATTTTGTTTAATCATAATCTTAGGCTTTGGCCGCATATTAATAATTACTCAAAAATAATTATTTTTTGGGTAATTCACACTAGTGAAAATTATTTTTTTATCTTGATCTTTGTGCTAATTTTTTACTTCTATGTTTGAAGAAGTCCGTTAATCAATAAATAGAGTAGGAAAAAAATTATAAAAAAATAGCTTAAAGTTATAACAGGCTTTAAACATGCAATATCTTTTGCATGCAAATTATTAGAAAGGTGATTTTCTTTTCGAAACAAAGCGTCATTAAGTTTAGGGGTATTACCTTATTCAGGTTTGAAGGTTGACTGTATTTAGAGTCTACTCAGAAACTCCAGCCTATTGATATTATTAAAGTATCGGGTGTTTTTTGGTATAATAATGCACGAAA
>JAGLDH010000232.1 GCA_023145835.1 Methylococcales bacterium | reverse complement strand
GAAGGAAGCGCCCCGTGCGAACCCGGCTCTTACCCGATTATACATTATTAATCACTTTTCTGTCGTCAGTGCTGTGACTAGCTATATTAGTTTCTATAACTATAAAAAATTACATTCTACTATTGATTATAAAACCCCTCATCAAAAAATCAAAGAAATGAAAAAAGCGGCTTGAAATCTTTCCAAGAAAACTTGACCATTACACAATAAAGTACGGAGGCCCCTGAGTATCCTTGGGCAATTGCCTCTATTGGCAACCCGTCTTAGTGACATATAATAGTCCACAGAAGACATCGTAGAGATCAACTGTCCTTGCTTTGGTGCAAAAGACAAGACTTGACCCCTTTGTTTCTTTGTTTGTGTGACCTCTTTGTTTTTGCTTTGTTTTTGAAAAATTTACTGATTCGCCTGAGGCATTAATGTCTATGCTAATGCAAGTTAATTTTTTATGAGAAAGCTGTGTCTTTGCATTCTTTCTCATTTAACGTGCACTACACACTGAAATAATCATTTAGCTTTCTCCTCCATCTTTCTAATTTTCTACCATAGATCGTTACACAATTTCAACTCACAAAGTATCTAAAACCCTCTTTTCAAAGTGTGACAAATGTACACCTTTTTAGTAAATTCTTAATAGATCCCTTATATACCGGTTGATACACTGCCTACCAAGGATAATAAATCTAAGGCGATGACGACCATGCTTAGGCAACTTCATGGGTAATTCAATCACCGTGAAACAAGGGTGCACTATTTTTTTTAAACATCTATGTTTGAGAAGTTTAAAGAAAAATGGAATCCGTTATTCCTGACGACAATAGCAAAGCGGCTAATTTGTAATACTTTTAAAGAGAACATTAGCAATGAATACTCACATAAAAAATAGGCTCATTTTGTTTTTATTCCTTATGCAAGGAACTGCGATGGCTGAGAAAAATAATGCTGATGAATGGAGAGTTTCACCACGGAAAGCACGAACCAATAATTCTGTCACATTAAATTCATCCTCCCTAAAGGCAGGACAAAAACTGTATCAGCAAGAATGCCTGCAATGCCACGGAGAGGCAGGAAAAGGGGATGGTCCAATTGCTGCTGCCTTACAGAATGTGGCAAATCTAACTAGCCCTAAAGTTTTAAAACAGACAGATGGTGCGATTTACACAAAAATAAGAACAGGACGATCCTCTATGCCTGGTTTTAAAGATCGTTTGTCAAAGGAGGAACTATGGAATTTGGTAAATTTAATTCGTTTCGAGTTTGGGACTAAAAAACAAATGCCCGATGAAGATCAGCCTGATGTTGATAAGACAAATAATAAATCAAGGGATAAAGCGCATGATAAGCTGTTTAAAAAAACTGAGTTTCCATCTGCACAGGAATGTGGGGGTTGTCACCTACAAATTTATCGCGAATGGTCGGTTTCTCGACATGCTTTTGCTCAGATAAGCCCTACTTTTCTTGCTTATCAAGCCACTTTAGTTAAGCTAACCAAAGGAACTTTGGGCGATTTTTGTGAAAGATGCCATACGGAAGTGGGTATGTCGTCAGGTGAACCTATCCTTACAAGCAACAGTAATCGTTCCAAAGTAGCAATGGAAGGAGTTACTTGTGTCACCTGTCATCGTGTTCCAGAAGCCTATGGCAAAATCACGGGGCGTTTGCCACTAGAACCGGGGGATATTCAAAAGCCTGTATACGGGCCTCGAAAAGGTGATGAGTTAAAACACGTACTTGATTCTCATGCTAATAATCCCCCAAAAACTCACCGTACCGCAAAACTACTTGAACAGGTTTCGCAACCTGGATTTTGCGGTCGTTGCCATGATGTACGACTGGTCAATGGTGTTAGGTTTGAAGATTTATTTAGCGAATACAAGCAAACACCTGCCGCTAAAAAAGAAGAAACTTGCCAAGACTGTCACATGGGGCCCGATTCTGGCATCCCATCTAAATATCCAGATGCTTCTGCAGCGGTCGTCCGTGGAAAACCCACTAAACCTGCCAAACGAACTAACCATATGTTTGCTGGCCCCGATAGTTCTGTGGTTCATCCAGGTATTTTCCCCATCAATCCAGAAGCTCAGGAGTTTGCATCAACATCAGAATGGTTAAGTTTTGATGTTGATGCAGGCTGGGGGACTAAAGAATTTGAAGAAAATGCCTCTGACGATAAAAAATTCCCTGGTGTTTGGGCGGATCAAGAAGAACGCTATGCCGCGCGTGAAATTATCGACCGCCAGTTGGATCTTCTTAAGGAGTATCAAACACGCTCTAACACCTTATTACGTAATGGATACGGATTGGGTGAAGTTAAAATTCGTGAATCAAAAAAAGGACTCAAATTTGATGTTCAAGTAAACAACCTGACCGATGGCCATAGCGCACCTACAGGATTAATTGCTGAACGTAACGTATTTTTGCAGGTGACAGTAAGCGATGCTGACGGCACCGTCATTTTTAAATCAGGCGATCTGGATCCCAATGGAGACGTTAGAGACACACACTCTTTATATGTACACAATGGAAAAATTCCATTAGATGATCAGCTGTTTAATCTACGCTCCCCAATCATGGTTCGTAATGCACATGGAGGAGAGCGTGAGCAAGTGTTACCCGCCAACTATTCTATTGATCCACTTATTTTTATGCGACCTTCATCAACACCTTCTTTATTGTTTGGTGGAAATCGCGATGTTCGGTTACAAAAGAAAAGTATTGAAGCTCTGGGGAATCGCTGGGCAAATTATCAAGTCGATCCAAAACTTCTCACTGGTCGAGCACCCTATACAGCAAATATCAAATTAGTAGCGGGGCAACTCCCTCCTCATCTAATACATGCCATATCTGGAGCAGGCTTTGAATACGGACTGAGTGCTCGTGATATTGGCGACAAATTAGTTGATCTATATCGTGTCCTTTGGGAACGAGATGTTGTTATTAAATAGGAGCTAGATAATGAAAAATCTCATACTATTGACAACAATATTCTTGGTTTTGATAAGTGGCTGTGTTTCAGCACAATCATCCTTTCAACAAAGTAAGCACAGTCAACCAAAGGAAATGCCTATTGCCCAAGGTCGAAATGCTGTCGAATTTTACCAAAATAAAGTGGATAGCGATGATACATTGCGGTTATCTGACGAGTTTTCCCAATACCCAGTCAACCCAGTAGAACGTTTAAAACCCATTCTGGAGCTTGGAGACCCCTTTCTTGGTAAGGGATTAATCCGCCCTGGCATTAAATCACCAACCGGTCAAATGCTTCAACCTTGGTTTTTATTATTTGGAACATTTCGTAGTGCACTTCAGAGCTTCGACAATGGCGATCAAAATACTTCTGAATGGGCAAACCGGCTTGATTTACACGGCAATATAAATTTATCTGGAACAGAGCGAGTACTCTTTTCAATGCGGCCATTTGATCGGGAAACAGGAAATTATAGCGGTTACAATTTCTCTCCTGATAACGATGACAGAGAATGGCAGGAAGATATAAATGGCAGGCTAACACAACTATTTTTTGAAGGTGAGATTGGTGAAATCTTCCCTGGGTTAGACCCTACTGACTCTGGCACATTAGATTTAGGGTTTTCTATTGGGCGGCAACCTGTATTGATCCAAGATGGAGTGTTGATGAATGACACCTTTGACTTAGTTGGCATCACTCGCAACTCTCTTGTTTTTAATGGTATTTCTAATCTACGAGTCACCGGTGTCTATGGATGGAACCATATAAATAAAGGTAACAATGGTTTAACCGATAATTCTTCTAATGATAACTCAGCGCAACTATTTGGGCTATTTTCGGAAGCGGACACAGCTTGGAATAATACTATTTCTTTAGACCTTATCTATCTTGAGGATAATGATCAGGATGCGTGGTTTGTAGGAGCGTCATCAACCCAACGCTTCGGAATGTTGAATAGCACCTTTAGAATCAATGCCTCTATTCCCCTGCAAGAAGATACCCCAGAAACCAGTGGCGGCGTTCTTTTACTCTCTGAACTATCCATAACACCACATGGCACTGACAATATTGCTTATTTTAATACTTTTTGGAACATTGACCAATTCACCTCTGCAGCACGTGGTCGAGATCAAGGCAATCCAATCGCCAATCTTGGCATCTTATATTCCCCCGTTGGTATGGGGAGATATTCAGTTCCTCTTGGGCAAACAATTGACCAGACGGTGGGTGCTGCGCTCGGTTACCAAATGTTTCTCAATAACAGTATTGATAGTCAACTTATCTTAGAACTTGGAGCACGAAAAAGTACGAAAAGTGAAAAAGCGGAGGGAGTACTAGGCTTTGGTGCGCGTTACCAGCGGTCTATTGGCAAACATCATTTATTACGTTTGGACTCCTTTGTGTCAGGTCAAGAAGGTGCTGATATTTCATACGGATTTCGAACTGAGTGGTTAATCAAATTTTAAATTATTGGGTACAAAGTACTGCATTCTTTTGAAAAGTGTGTAAAAAAACTGAATTTCTAATCAAACAATATCAATAGGACTTTTCTTATGTCAACAAAAAATAAAATGAGCCTTAGTCGTCAAGATATGGCATTAAAATCACTCTTTACTGGCTATTTAATGGTTGTAGCTATTGGTTATATGATGGCTCTTGTACAAATTCAGTTTACTCATGGTATGGCTGATGGAGAAATGGGATTATCTATTAATGATATTGTCTACAGTTATTATGGGAAGCGCTCAGGTTCAGTGATTGAAACTAAATTAAATGGCTCCATGAAAGAGATGGTTTCCGAACAGAACCGGCTAAAAATCACTAACTGGATTCATAAAGGTGCAAACAAAAATGATTATTATGACTCAGGGATTCATCAGATTATAAACGAAAACTGTATCAAGTGTCATGGCCCCGCATCGGGTATGAATATCCCCGACTTCACCCAATTTGATTTAATTGTCAAACGAGCTGAAACGGATACCGGCGCAAGCTTTGCATCATTGGCTCGCGTTTCACATATTCATCTATTTGGAATTGCTTTTATTTTTATGTTTGTAGGATTGATATTTAGTCTAACTACAAGCGTACCTATACGTCTTAAAGCAACAGTGATTGCAATGCCCTATGTATTCCTGGTACTGGATATTTCATCATGGTGGCTAACAAAACTAAACCCTGATTTTGCTTGGCTAACCATCATAGGAGGTGCTGCAATGGCTTTTTCTTTTTGCTTTATGTGGATCGTATCTCTTTATGAAATGTGGTTTTCATCCTACTCATATAGAGAAAAAAGCAATGACTTATTGGTAAATAAAAACCAAGTTTTATCCAAGAATAATGAGTGTTCTCTTTAAAACATAATCTCAGAAGAAACCACCAAAAGTAGCCCTCTAAAGTGCACCAAGAAGCGTTTCTAAGAGCCTGTTCAAGATCTATTGAGTAAAATCCTAATAAATGCAAGAACGACCCTATGCAAGCTTGAGTTCAAGAGCTTCTCGTAATTTTTCCAAAGACGACGACACTTCTCTCGCCACCCAAAACTGCGTTCAACAACCCAACGTTGAGGAATGACAGAAAACGTATGTAATTCACTCTGTTTAGCAACAGTCACTGATGCCTCAATACGTTCTTCGACCCCACCTGAAAATGGTTTGCCGGTATAGCCTCTGTCAACTAAAACGGCACTAACCTTGTTCAAATTTCTTTTATGATTATCAATTCCCTGTAAGGCTTCCTGACGATTTTTTTCATTTGCAGTCGTCATCTCAATAAAGTACGGAAGCACCTGAGTATCCTTGGGCAATTGCCTCTATTGGCAACCCGTTTTAGTGACATATAATAGTCCACAGAAGACATCGTAGAGATCAACTGTCCTTGGTTTGGTACAAAAGACAAGACTTGACCCCTTTGTTTTTGTTATCCATGTTTTATCCATATTCCTAAGAGCATTCTTAGCTGGACTTAGGTTATTCTTAGAAATATTTTGATAAGGTATATCTCAACGGTAACAATGTGTAACAGCTTGTTATCGTTATGGAGGTTTTTTGTTTCCCTTCACCGGTATAGCTTTAAATACTAGGAGGAAGGGGATTACATCATAAATGATTTGGAGAAATATTATGTCTTTAGAAGTAATGAAAATCAGTGGGTTCTTGATACTCTTGATTTTTATAAAGACAAATAATAACTAGAGGAGGGAAGAGATATGAATCATTAAATAAATAAACAAACTAAAAATAACATTAAAGGAAATAGAGTTTAAATTTAAGCTCTATTTCTAACCACTTTATTAAAACAGCATGGTTATTATTTTAGTTTATATAGGTTTTTTCCCGATGCGATAAGCCTCTTCAAAGGCCAATCTCAAATGCTGTTCAATTTTTTTACTCCATAGTGTTTCAAAGTGAAAAAAGAGGATTAAAGAAAATAAGGGGGGCAAGTCTTGATTTTTGCTTTTTTAAGAATATTACTGACTCGACTATAATGGATTGAAAAGTAATCAGCAATATTATTCTGTGTATAACCACCCCTGTTCCAGGCTCTCAATATGGCATCATCACGATTGCTTGCTTGTTTTAAATAATATTCTATTGTCTCTGGCTTCACTTAACTCTACATCTTTGTTTGTAATAGAATCAATTTACTCGTTTTCTATTATGAAACCCAATAGATACTTTTATATAGTGCTTGTTACAAAACTTCATATTTGACTCGCATAATCTTTAATTCGTTGTCCTTCTCGTATGCTCATATACTCTTTACGCCATATGAAGAGCGAGCCATTAGCCTAATGATGCAGTCTATTGGACGGATGTATGTACAATATTATAATTATACTTATCAATGGAGTGGTACGCTTTGGGGAGGTCGTTTTGATCTAGCCTAATACAAAGTGAGATTTACTTACTTGATCTATATCGCTATATTGAGTTAAATCCTGTTTGGGAAAATATGGTAAAAGAGCCGAGTGAGTATAGTTTGTCAAGTTATGTCTGTAATGCGCTTGGTGTAAAATCAGATATACATACGCCTCATTTGCTTTACCTAGCTCTAGGTAAAACAGAGAGTGAAAGATTGGATAATTATAGAGCGTTATTCAAGGCTCATGTTGAAACTCAATTGTTAAAGGAAATAAGAGAAAGTATTAAAAAAGGATTGACATTAGGTAATGAGTAGTTTACGAATCAGATAGAAGCATTAACAAATAGACGAGTTACATCTAGAAAAGCAGGGACTGGGCTCCAACAATTCATCAATCAGAAAATAAGCACAC
>JAGLDH010000231.1 GCA_023145835.1 Methylococcales bacterium | reverse complement strand
AAAAATGCCTTATGTCAATATAAAAGTGATTGAAGATGTTGTCACTCAGAAACAAAAACAAGAGTTGATTAAGGGAGTGACTCTTCTGCTTCAAAATGTACTCAATAAGACACCCAAAACAACGATTATTGTAATAGATGAAATAAATGCTGATAATTGGGGGATAGAAGGTGAAACTATAACTAACAGAAGGAATCGAAATGAATAGGTCAATGCCTGTCACAAGGGGTGCAAATCATATGGGATTAACTGTTTCAAAACTTGAGGAATCTGCTGCATTTTTTATTGATGTGCTTGGATGGTCTGAAGTACGAAGGGATCAGGGCTATCCTGCAATATTTGTCACAGATGGTATTTTAATGATTAGTTTATGGGGTGTTAAATCTAATTCACCTAAAATATTTAATAGAAAAGAAAATGTAGGATTGCATCATTTGGCCTTATCAGTAGGCGCAATTATTGATTTAGATTTAATTCACATAATACTTAAGGAACATAATATTGAGATAGCATTTTCACCTGAATTATTACGAGACGGCCCTGCTAAACATTTGATGTGTTATGAACCTAGCGGTATTCGAATTGAATTTATATGTATACCAAAATAAGTGGTACATAACACAATCGATTGCCCGTAATTTTTTTAACCACCACTGAGAAAATTTAATTAAAATCAATAAAAGCGGTATCGCTTAGGAGAATAATAATGAGTAAAATATTAAAAGAAGTAATATCAGCAAATGCCAATTATGCTGCAAGCTTTGGTAAGAAAGGCACATTAGCAATGCCACCCAGCAGGCAGTTTGCTGTGTTGACCTGCATGGATGCTCGTTTAGATCCGGCAAAGTTTGCAGGTCTTGCAGAAGGTGATGCACATGTCATTCGTAATGCAGGTGGCAGGGCAAGTGATGATGCTATTCGTTCATTGGTGATTTCATATAAGTTGTTGGGCACTAAAGAATGGTTTGTAATTCATCATACAGATTGCGGAATGGAAACATTTAACAATGAAATTATGGGGGATTTACTTGCTGGTAGCTTAAAAACAGCCAGTGTTGATGAGTCCGGTTGGCACGACTGTAATTCAGGTGGAGGTACAACTGATGGTAAATACATTGAATGGCTTACCATTAATGACCAAGGTAAGAGTGTTTTAGCAGATGTTCAACGCATTAGGAATAATTCAATGGTTCCCGATGATATTCTAATTTATGGTTATATTTATGATTGTAAATCAGGACGGCTTATTGAGGTTCCTGAGGCTACTGAGGAATTAAATAAAGTATAGGCAAAGTGTAAACACCTTAAATTTTTACATAAAGAAATTAACAGTGTAAAAAGAACAGAGAAAACCAAATAATCGGGGTCAGAATAAAATTAAATCCTAGCATGGAAATCGAGCACAGTGCTTTTCCAAGTTTTTATAACTTGGCATTCAACCAGCCAAGTTCTTCTTATGCGTAGTTTGTTGCTGAGAAAATAAGCTATTCGATTGCCAAGTTTCGGATGTGAAACAGGCTGGTTAATTCATGGTTACACGTAAAAATCAATGAGAAGCCTATGAAATCATCAAATGAAAAAGTTAATGACTTCTTAAAAGATATTAGAACCACACTTCCAGATAGTGTAGAGGTTGTAGAAAAAATAAGGGAGATTTTTCTCGAAGGCAATATTGAAATAGAAGAAGACATAAAATATGGCGGCATTGTTTTTAATGTTTCAAGTAAGCTTATTGGTGGTATTTATCTCTATAAAGAACACATGTCTATAGAGTTTAGTAATGGGGCAAATTTCTCCGATCCTGAGGGTTTTCTTGAAGGTAAAGGAAAGCTGAGAAGGCATTTAAAAATTACAGATACCAGTGATCTAAAAAATAAAGATATAAGTAACTCATCAGTGTTCCCATATCATT
>JAGLDH010000230.1 GCA_023145835.1 Methylococcales bacterium | reverse complement strand
GAATGATATGGGAACACTGATGGTATTTTAGTAGAGTGGACTTTAGTCCGCTCTACCTCGGCGATCAAATCTAAATTGTTACGTGGTTCATGTTTTTTTTCTGAAATAAAGTATACATAGGGCAATCAGTGCTCCTAGTGTATCCGCTACCCAATCCATCACATCTGCATCTCTTCCTGGCACAAATGATTGGTGCCACTCATCTGATAATCCGTATAAACTACAAAAAAATAAGCTAACAATACTGACTAATAATGGCTTTGAAAAAAAGATATTGAAAAATCGCCATGCGAATATTCCCATAATAAAGTAAGCCCCCATATGATGAATTTTATCCTGATGCATAAATAACATAGGGGTAGGAAGTGAGGGTCTTGAAGAAAGCCAGTAAATAAAACTGCAATATATAACTAAAAAGGTTACATTTGTAAGTTTAAGCATTATTATTTTTTAAAAGTGGAAAATATTTTTACAATTGCTGAGTCATGTTTATATCAGTCCGATGTCTCTCAAAAAGTGGATGCTGCTCATCGAGCACAAAAACTATTTGAAAATGGTCAATTATCTTTTGAATCATCTTCTCCTATTTTTTCTATTTCTGAAACAAAGTTTCCAGATAAACCTCAATTATTAAAACCCAGGGACATGCCGCGGAGAAGATTAAACTCTCCTACAGGAAAAAGTGCTTTTTTTCATGCCTTAGCGCATATTGAATTTATAGCTATTTCTTTAGCTTGGGATATTTTGTATCGATTTAGAGGATTACCCGAAAAATTTTATCAAGATTGGCTACAAGTTGCTGATGAAGAATCGCAACATTTTACGCTAATCAGGCAGCATTTGTTGAAAATGGGTGTTGATTATGGTGATTTACCTGCGCACCATGGATTGTGGGAACACTCAGAAGATACAGAAGGGGATGTACTAGCAAGATTGGCAATTGTACCTCGCTGCATGGAAGCAAGAGGATTAGATATAACCCCCAAAATGATAGTTAATTTTAAAGAACGAGGGGATGAAGAAAGCGTAAAGTTACTCACTCGAATACTGGATGATGAAGTAGGGCATGTAAAAATAGGATCTTATTGGTTTAAAACGCTTTGTGAAAAAAATGGCTTTAATCACGAAGAAAAATATAAAGAATTGATTATCAAATATTATAAAGGCAAACCAAAAGGTCCTTTTAATAGAGAATTGCGTATAATTGCAGGTTTTACTACTGCTGAAATTAATTGGCTGGAAGAGAGAGCATGAGCAAACAGAACATAAACCATCCCCTTTTTGCTTTAGGGTTTAGAGCATTTTTTGCTTTAGCGGGACTATTTGCACTGCTGTTAATTACCTTATGGACATCCATTTTTAACGGAACGTTGATGGTGGATAATTATTTTCCAAATATCTACTGGCATGCACATGAAATGTTATTAGGCTATTCAGTGGCTGTTATTGCAGGTTTTTTGTTAACTGCGGTAAAAAACTGGACGGGTGTTCAAACATTACAAGGTGATAAGTTATTAGGGCTTTGTTTACTATGGGTTTATGGGCGTTTAGTGCCTTTTTACTCAGAATTAATACCTGATGAATTAATTGCACTCGTTGATTTTTCATTTTTACCCATGTTGGCATTTTTTTTAGCTAAGCCCATTCTTAAAGCAGGAAATGTAAAAAATTTGTTTTTTATAGGACTCCTACTCCTAATGGCTTTAGGTAATGGGTTAATCCATGCAGAAATTTTGGGAATGACAGAAAGTTCAGCAGAAACAGGGCTTGATCTAGTGGTAGCAATTATCATTATGATCATTCTTGTTATTGCGGGTCGGGTGTTTCCTTTTTTTACAGAGAAAGGCTTGAAAGGTGTGATTGCTATTCGTAACCCTCTGTTAGATATTTTATCTGTGGCAACCAGTGCTGTGGTATTTCTACTCCTTATTTTTGATATAAATGGATGGGTGTTAACGGGGTGCTCTATTTTAGCCGTTATTGCTAATACTCTGCGAGTGGCTGGTTGGTACGTGCAAAAAATATGGTATGTCCCTTTGTTATGGGTGCTTTATATGGGCTATGGCTGGATTATGCTAGGCTTTATATTTGTTAGTTTAGCCTCCATTTCAATCGTTCCATCTTCACTGGCAACACATGCATTTACCGTAGGTGGAATTGGTGTGTTAACTTTGGGGATGATGGCAAGAGTTTCTTTAGGACATACAGGAAGAGCGCTTAAAGTATCTAATACAATTGCTGTTGCTTTTGTTTTAATTAATTTAGCGGCACTATTCAGAGTTGTTATGCCGGCTATGGTGCCCAGTGGATTTACTGATTTTTTGATGATTTCAACTTATTGCTGGTTAGCTGCATTTTCATTATTTATATATGTTTATGCGCCAATTTTAAGCACAGCTAGGGTTGATGGTAAGGCTGGATAGACTGACTGATAATATTTTATGTAGAATATTATCAGTCAAAATAGAGTTATTTCTTTTGTTCCATAGAACTAATAAAGCTATTTGCCTCATCAATAGATGATTCCATTGCTGAGATCAATGAAGAAACATCAGACTGAATGCCGCTTAACTCGTTTTTAAGCGACGAAATGGCACGAGCATTAAGGTTGTGCTTTAAATATAAAACTTGGTCTTTAAAGACGGTTAAAACAGGTTCTAATTTAGATTCTGCTTTTTCCATGGCACTAATTAATTGCCTGTATTGACGCTTAGTTTCTAATAATTGAGTTTTACTGCTGCGGCGTAATGATGCACTGCTGAACTGCTCAATTTCTTCTTGCCACTCTTCAAATAAAGCGGCTGAAACATCCTTAATATCATCAATACGTTTTCTAACGGCCTCAGACTTATCTATGCTCGCCTCATATTCAGAATTTAACTTATTGTAAATATCCTCTAGATCACCACCATCAAAGTTAGTGACAGCTGTAAATTGATCTAGTGCAGTCTTAAATTGTTCTTTAGTTTCTTCCTGAGTGTCACGTGCTTTTTCAACGCGATGAACCATTAACTCTCGTTTTGGAATGCCGGCGGACTCTAAAGCACTATAGTACATGCTGGAGCATGCGGTGAGCGATAGAAGTAAAGTCGCTAAAATAGAACGTAAAATGAAAGTCATTGTTTTTCCTTTAGTTAGTAAGTTGAGCCATTATATTAGAAACACTCAAGATTATAATCAGTTATAAATCGCGAGATCAATTAAAAGTGAAATGTAATATGACAGAATAAATCTCTGATTGTGATTTCTATATAGTATAGCTTTTAATGACACCCATTTTTTTTAATACTTTACCTAAACTATTATATCCATAGTATGTCAGCATAACTTTCAGAAATGTAGCGTAGACGTACTTTTACGATTACTTCTCTTGCAGCTTAACTGAAACTAAATTCACATATGATTAACAGATTATTGGTAGTGGGTCGAATTTGTGGTTAAGCATGAGTGTCCACGTTGAATTCGACTTTGTTAATCAATAAACCAATAACAATATCATGCATTTTTTCTGGCTTTGAAAAAATTTTTTTTTTGTGTCAGTCGCTTAATCCATGTTCTTAAATTTAAATTTTTACGTTCAATCTTTTGAGTATTACGTTTTTCCACTTAGTGTTTATTGGGTTCAATATATCGGTCATAGGCATCCCAGTCATCCGTGTAAAAACGTTTGGTTTTCAAAGGGATTAGCAACGCTTTTAATTCTTTAAAAACAATATCTTTTTATTTACCAAAAACATAAGTCAAAATAATATTTGTTGAATGTTTAACCGCATACCAAATCCAGCGTTGATTAGATTTATTTCCTACAAATGACCATTGTTCATCTATCTCAGCTTCTTCACAGACTAATTCAATATCATTGAAGACTGATTTAGACTGAAGTTTAGGATTCACTTGTGTGAGTTCGCTTTCCTTTTTTTAGCGTATTAATCACTGTATTTTTCATCAGTGTTCCCATATCAT
>JAGLDH010000023.1 GCA_023145835.1 Methylococcales bacterium | reverse complement strand
TATGGTCGTGTTTGTCCTATTGAAACACCAGAGGGGCCAAATATTGGTCTAATTAACTCATTATCTGTTTATGCACGTACCAATTCGTATGGTTTTTTAGAAACTCCATATAGAAAGGTTGAAAACGGGATGGTTACAGATCAAATAGATTATCTGTCTGCCATTGAAGAAGGGAGTTATGTTATTGCGCAAGCTAGTGTTGCAATGGATGAAGCAGGCCGGCTTGCTGAAGGATTTGTGTCTGCTCGATATAAAGATGAGTTTACTTTAGCTGCTTCTGAATCTGTGCAATATATGGATGTATCTTCAAAGCAGATTGTTTCAGTGGCAGCATCGATTATACCCTTTTTGGAACATGATGATGCTAACCGGGCTCTGATGGGATCGAATATGCAGCGTCAAGCAGTACCAACGTTAAGAGCTGAAAAACCTTTGGTTGGTACAGGGATGGAGCGTGTTGTAGCGAAAGATTCAGGCGTAACAGTTGTTGCTAAACGAGGCGGTATTATTGAAACAGTAGATGCGGCTAGAGTTGTAGTAAAAGTAAATGATATTGAAACTGTAACGGGTATTCCAAATGTTGATATTTATAATCTAACAAAATATACCAGATCAAACCAAAATACCTGTATTAATCAAAAGCCTTTGGTTAAACCTGGAGATATAGTTGTTTCGGGTGATATTTTGGCAGATGGCCCTTCTACAGATATTGGTGAATTAGCGTTAGGGCAAAATATGCTAATTGCTTTCATGCCTTGGAATGGGTATAACTTTGAAGATTCTATTTTAGTGTCTGAAAGGGTTGTCAGAGAAGATCGATTCACGACGATACATATTGAGGAAAAAACTTGTGTGGCTAGGGAAACTAAGCATAATGCTGAAGAAATAACAGCAGATATTCCTAATGTAAGTGAGGAAGCGTTATCTAAGCTTGATGAATCAGGAATTGTTTATGTTGGAGCTGAGGTAAAAGGAGGTGATATTTTAGTTGGAAAAGTCACGCCTAAAGGAGAGACTCAGCTTACACCCGAAGAAAAGTTGTTACGTGCTATTTTTGGTGAGAAAGCTGCAGATGTAAAGGATACTTCTCTTAGGGTTCCTGGGAGTATTAGAGGAACCGTTATTGATGTTCAGGTGTTTACTCGTGATGGTGTGGGAAAAGATAAGCGAGCGTTGGAAATTGAAGAGGATGAAATAAAACGCTACAAAAAGGATTTGGATGATCAGCTTAAAATTGTAGAACATGATATTTTTAGCCGTGTTGCTAAGATGCTTATTGGGCAGATAATGGAGGTAGAGTTTGGTAAATTTAAGAGAGGAACTGAGCTTTCTCAAGAAATACTTGATGAGTTATCTAAGTCAGATTGGCTGAAAATCAAAGTTAATGATGAGGTAATTAATGTTCAGTTGGAAGCTGTGGTTACACAGATTGAGCAGCAACGAAAAGAATTTGAAGAAAGGTTTGAAACAAAACGTAAAAAAATAACTATGGGTGATGACTTAGCACCTGGGGTTTTGAAAATGGTTAAGGTTTATTTAGCTGTTAAAAAACGTATTCAACCGGGTGATAAAATGGCAGGACGCCATGGAAATAAAGGGGTTATTTCTCAAATAGTACCTATTGAGGATATGCCGTATACAAAGGATGGAAATCCAGTTGATATCTTGTTGAATCCATTAGGTGTTCCATCACGGATGAATGTTGGCCAGGTACTTGAAACTCATTTGGGTTGGGCTGCTAAAGGATTAGGTATAAAAATAGGGGAAATGCTAGAGGCTCGGGCAAAAGTTGAAGAGGTTCGAGAGTTTTTAGAAAAAATCTATAATAGCAGTGGGAAAAAAGAAAGTTTTAATACCTTCTCTGAGAATGAGATTATGGAAATGGCAGGGAACTTAGTAGGTGGTGTTCCTATGGCTACTCCAGTATTTGATGGTGCATCTGAAGAAGATATCCGTAGAATGTTAAGCTTGGCTGATTTGCCCGAAAGTGGACAGACAATCTTGTATGATGGGTTGACTGGTGAACCATTTGAGCGAGAGGTAACTGTAGGTTATATGTATATGTTAAAACTAAATCATTTAGTTGACGATAAAATGCATGCGCGATCAACAGGTCCGTATAGTCTAGTTACTCAACAACCATTGGGTGGTAAGGCTCAATTCGGAGGCCAACGCTTTGGAGAAATGGAGGTGTGGGCGCTTGAAGCTTATGGTGCTGCTTATACATTACAAGAAATGTTGACAGTTAAGTCAGATGATGTAAACGGACGAACAAGAATGTATAAAAATATAGTGGATGGCAATCATGCGATGGATGCAGGAATGCCAGAATCATTTAATGTATTGATTAAAGAAATACGATCACTGGCGGTAAATATTGAATTAGAATAAAGTTTAATTATTTGTATATTTTAGGGATGTAGTTGAATAATAAATTATTGATTTATATGTTACATTCCTAAATAACCACCTTATTGCCAGCCAGATAAAAGATAAAGAGGACAAGCTCTTGAAAGATTTGATGAATTTTCTTAAGCGTCAAGGTCGCACTGATGACTTTGATTCAATTCGTATAGGTTTAGCATCACCTGCTATGATTCGTTCTTGGTCATATGGGGAAGTTAAAAAGCCCGAAACAATTAATTATCGAACATTTAAACCAGAACGGGATGGTTTATTTTGTGCAAAAATATTTGGGCCAGTTAGTGACTATGAGTGCCTTTGTGGTAAGTATAAAAGATTAAAGCATCGTGGTGTAATCTGTGAAAAATGTGGTGTAGAAGTTACCATTTCTAAGGTTAGACGTGAAAGGATGGGGCACATCGATTTAGCAAGTCCTGTTGCGCATATTTGGTTTTTAAAATCATTGCCTTCAAGAATTGCTTTGTTACTGGATATGACGCTACGTGGAATCGAGCGGGTTTTATATTTTGAATCTTTTGTAGTTTTAGATCCGGGTATGACAACATTAGAGCGAGGGCAATTGCTTACTGATGAAGAATATCTTGATGCAGTTGAAGAGCATGGTGATGAGTTCGATGCCAAGATGGGGGCGGAAGCTGTTTACGACCTCCTTAAGTCAATTGATTTAAAAGAAGAAATTAATATTCTTCGTGAAGAGATTAATTCTACGAATTCAGAAACTAAAATTAAAAAGTTTTCTAAGCGACTTAAGGTTATTGAGTCTTTAGTTGTATCTAGTAATCGTCCAGAATGGATGATTATGACGGTATTACCTGTTTTACCGCCTGAATTAAGACCGTTAGTTCCGCTTGATGGTGGGCGTTTTGCAACATCTGATCTGAATGATTTGTATCGTCGAGTCATTAATCGGAATAATAGATTAAGACGTCTCTTGGATTTGAATGCTCCAGACATTATTGTCCGTAATGAGAAGCGGATGTTACAGGAATCTGTAGATGCATTATTAGACAATGGTCGACGTGGGAGAGCGATTACAGGGACAAATAGAAGGCCTCTTAAGTCATTGGCCGATATGATTAAAGGTAAGCAAGGACGTTTTAGACAGAATTTATTGGGTAAACGTGTTGATTATTCCGGACGATCAGTAATTGTTGTTGGCCCAACGCTTAAGTTGCACCAGTGTGGATTACCTAAAAAAATGGCATTAGAGTTATTCAAGCCATTCATCTTTAGTAAACTGCAGTATAGAGGGTTAGTTACAACTATTAAAGCTGCAAAGAAAATGGTTGAGAGGGAAGGGGCAGAAGTGTGGGATATCTTGGAAGAAGTTATCCGTGAACACCCCATTATGTTGAACCGCGCACCTACCTTACATAGATTGGGTATCCAATCTTTTGAGCCTACATTAATTGAAGGTAAGGCAATTCAGTTGCACCCACTAGTTTGTAGCGCGTTTAACGCGGACTTTGATGGAGATCAAATGGCCGTGCATATACCTTTATCAATTGAAGCTCAACTTGAAGCAAGAATATTGATGATGGCAACAAATAATATTTTGTCGCCAGCTAATGGAGAGCCAGTAATTAACCCGTCTCAAGATGTTGTGTTAGGCTTGTATTATATTAGTCGTGAAAAAATCAATGCAAAAGGAGAGGGTAGTATATTTGTTGATTTAGATGAGGTTAATAAAGCATTAGATAGCAAAACTGTTGAGCTTCAAACTAAAATTCAGCTAAGAGTCATTGAAAGCATTAAAAATGAAGAAGGTGAGCGGAATGAAACTATTAAGCGTTACGAGACAACTGTTGGTCGTGCATTAATTTGGGCGATTGTTCCAAAGGGAATGCCTTTTGATGTTGTTAATGTTGATATGACTAAAAAGAATATCTCTAAACTAATTAATTATAGTTATCGACATTTAGGGAATAAAGATACCGTCGTTTTAGCCGATAAAATTATGTACCTTGGGTTTAAATATGCTACAAGATCTGGGGTTTCGTTTGGAATTGAAGATATGGAAATTCCAAAAACGAAAAGTGATATTCTTGAAGCAGCTGAAAAAGAAGTGAAGGAGATTCAGAGTCAGTATTCATCTGGTCTAGTGACGGATGGAGAGCGATATAATAAAGTTGTCGATATCTGGTCTCATGCAAATGAGCAGGTTGCTAACGTTATGATGGAAGGGCTGGGTGAAGAAGAAACTATCAATTCGGCTGGTGAAAAAGTTAAGCAAAAATCATTTAATTCAGTTTTTATGATGGCAGAATCAGGAGCGAGGGGTTCTGCTGCACAAATACGGCAATTAGCAGGTATGCGTGGATTGATGGCAAAGCCAGATGGCTCAATTATTGAAACACCAATTACGGCAAATTTCCGTGAGGGTCTTGATGTTCTTCAATACTTTATTTCTACGCACGGAGCCCGAAAAGGATTGGCAGATACGGCTCTCAAAACGGCTAACTCAGGTTATTTAACACGTAGGTTAGTCGATGTAGCTCAAGATTTGGTAGTTTCTCATCTTGATTGTGGTACCAATGAGGGTTTAACAATGACGCCTATCATTGAAGGTGGAGATGTTGTTGAGTCATTAGCTGAAAGGGTGCTTGGGCGTGTTGTGGTTAATGATGTCTTGTCTCAAAATGATGATGAAATTATCATACCTTCAGGAACAATGATCAATGAAGCATTGGTTTCTCTTTTGGAAGATAATGGAATTGACCGGTTGTTAGTAAGATCTGTTATTACGTGTGAGGCGAGGCATGGTATTTGTGCTAAATGCTATGGGCGTGATTTAGGTCGTGGGCATATGATCAATATTGGTGAGGCTATTGGTGTTGTTGCGGCTCAATCTATTGGTGAGCCTGGAACCCAGTTGACAATGCGTACTTTTCATATTGGTGGAGCTGCGTCAAGATCAGCAGCAATAAGCAATGTTCAGGTAAAATCAGCGGGTACAATAAAACTAAGTAATTTAAAAACAGTAAAGAATAAAGATGGTCATCTTGTTGCTGTCTCTCGATCTGGAGAGGTGGGGGTTATGGATCAATATGGAAGAGAGCGTGAGCGTTATAAAATCCCTTATGGTTCTGTGTTGACAATAGATGAAGGTGGTTCTGTAGAAACGGGCGATATTATTGTTACTTGGGATCCACATACTCATCCAGTTGTTACTGAGGTTAATGGTTTTATTGAATTAATTGATTTTGTTGATGGTGTGACTGTTCAGGAGAGCTCGGATGACGTTACAGGTCTGACTTCTAGAGTTGTTACTGATCCAAAGCAAAGGAGTGCTGCTGGTAAGGAGCTAAGGCCTATGGTTAAATTGCTTGATGAACAGGGTGAAGGAATTAATTTGCCAAATACAGAAATACCGGCTCAATACTTTTTACCTGCAGGAGCGATAGCAGGTATAAAAGATGGTGGAGAGGTAATGGTTGGAGATGTTCTGGCAAGAATACCTCAAGAATCTAGTAAAACTAGAGATATTACAGGTGGCCTGCCAAGAGTAGCTGACTTATTTGAGGCGCGTAAAACAAAGGATCCGGCTATTCTGGCAGAAGCGACTGGAATAATATCCTTTGGTAAAGAAACAAAAGGAAAGCAGAGAGTTGTGATTACAGACTCTGAGGGTGAGTCATTTGAAGCGCTTATTCCTAAGTGGAGACATATTACTGTATTTGAAGGGGAATTTGTTGAAAAAGGAGAGACAATTGCCGAGGGAGAATTAACGCCTCATGATATTTTGAGATTAAGAGGTGTCGAAGAGCTTGCTGATTACTTAGTTAAAGAAATTCAAGATGTGTATCGTTTGCAAGGGGTTGGAATTAATGATAAGCACATTGAAGCGATTATCAGGCAGATGTTAAGAAAGGTTGATATCACATCTTCTGGTGAAACCGATTTCGTTAAAGGAGAGCAGGTTGAAAGAGTTTTTGTTAATGAAGTGAATAATAAAATGGAGAAAGAAGGGAAAATTCCGGCAAGTTATGCGCCAATTTTGCTTGGTATCACAAAGGCGTCACTTGCTACAGAGTCGTTTATTTCAGCAGCTTCATTCCAAGAAACAACTCGTGTTTTAACTGATGCAGCTGTTAGAGGTATTAGTGATGGTCTAAATGGATTGAAGGAAAATGTGATTGTTGGACGATTAATTCCAGCAGGAACAGGCTTGGCCTATCATGAGCATCGCAGGGCTAAGCGTGCGAATGATCTAGCGATAGTTTCAACAAAAGAACCTAGTGCGGCTGTTGATACTGATGAAGTCGAAGAAGCTTTAAAACAAGCGCTTAATACAGAGTAGCATATAAAAAATAACTTGACCTGATTGGTGAATGAATTATATAATTTACGGCTAACATAAGTTAAGAGATTAAAGGCAGGTGTAGGTCATTGAGCAGTTGGTTCTGGTGATTTTTTACTATCTGGCAATTAAAATTTGAATACCGGAGTGGATAAGTTATGGCAACGATCAATCAATTGGTTCGTAAGCCTCGTGCTAAGAAAATAGAAAAAAGCAAGGTTCCTGCGCTGAAGGCATGTCCTCAGAGGCGTGGGGTGTGTACTCGTGTATACACTACAACACCTAAAAAACCAAACTCAGCAATGCGTAAAGTTGCAAGAGTGAGGTTGACAAGTGGGTACGAAGTAAGTAGCTATATTGGTGGTGAAGGTCATAATTTACAAGAGCATTCCGTGGTTTTGATTAGGGGTGGTCGTGTTAAAGATTTGCCTGGTGTTCGGTATCATGTTGTTAGGGGAAGTCTAGATACTTCTGGTGTTGATGGTAGAAAGGCCGGTAGGTCAAAATACGGTACTAAGAAGCCGAAATCATAAGGAGTATAGGATATGTCTAGAAGAAGAGCTGCTACAAAAAGATCTGTAATACCTGATCCTAGGTTTGGAAGTGAAATGCTAACTAGGTTTATGAATCTTTTAATGTTAAGTGGAAAGAAATCGGTTGCTGAAGGCATTGTTTATGGTGCTTTAGATCTTGTTGGTACTAAAGGGCATGAGGAGCCTTTGGAGGTTTTGTCTAAAGCTTTGGAGAATGTTCAGCCAAGAGTAGAGGTGAAGTCTCGTCGTGTTGGTGGAGCAACCTATCAAGTGCCAATTGAAGTGCGTCCATCAAGAAGATCCGCTCTTGCAATGAGATGGTTAATCGAGGCGGCAAGAAAAAGAAATGAAAGAACTATGTCAGCTAAGCTGGCAGGTGAATTGCTTGATGCTTTTGAGGGACGTGGTGCTGCGAATAAGAAGCGTGAAGATGTTCATAAAATGGCAGATGCTAATAAGGCTTTCTCTCATTATCGTTGGTAGTTGAAAGTTTAATAAAGGTTTGTTGTTGTGTCTAGAAAAACACCTATTGATCTGTATAGAAATATAGGGATTATGGCTCATATTGATGCGGGGAAAACAACAACAACAGAAAGGATTTTGTATTTTACTGGTGTATCTCATAAAATGGGTGAGGTGCATGATGGTGCGGCAACAATGGACTGGATGGAGCAGGAGCAAGAGAGAGGGATAACAATAACTTCTGCTGCAACAACATGTTTTTGGAGTGGAATGAATGGACAATTTCCACGTCATCGAATTAATATTATTGACACTCCAGGTCATGTTGATTTTACAATTGAAGTTGAAAGGTCGTTGCGTGTTTTAGATGGTGCTTGTGCTGTGTTTTGTGCGGTTGGTGGGGTAGAACCTCAGTCAGAAACTGTTTGGAGGCAGGCAAATAAGTATCATGTGCCAAGAATTGTTTTTGTAAATAAAATGGATCGTTCGGGGGCGGATTATTTTCGTGTTATCGAACAAATAGAAAGTCGATTGGATGCAAATGCAGTTCCTATGCAGATACCAATAGGGCTAGAAGAGAGTTTTAGCGGGGTTGTGGATCTTGTTAAGATGAAGGCTATCTATTGGGATAAAGATGACACGGGTGTTGCGTTTAGAGAAGATGTTGTTCCTGATGATTTGATTTCTCTTGCTGAAGAATGGCGAGAGAAAATTATGGAAGCAGCTGCAGATGCTAATGATGATTTGATGGAAAAGTATCTGGATAATGGAGTTCTATCAGATGAAGATATGGTGGCAGGGATTCGATCGTTAGTTTTAGTGAATGAAATTGCTCCTGTATACTGTGGCTCTGCTTTTAAAAATAAAGGTGTGCAGAGTTTGTTGGATGGTGTATTGAATTTTTTACCAGCACCAACTGATATTAAAGTAGTAACTGGAGTTTCTGTATCTTCTGATAAAGAGGAGCGAATTCCTAGTGATGACCAGCCTTTTTCGGCACTGGCATTTAAAATTTCTACTGATCCATTTGTTGGGTCGTTAGCTTTTTTTAGAGTTTATTCTGGTGTGTTGAGTACTGGAGACGTGGTTTATAATCCTGTTAAAGGGAAGAAAGAGCGTGTGGGGCGATTAGTTCAATTACATGCAAATACAAGGGATGAAATAAAAGAAGTTAGGGCTGGTGATATTGCTGCTGCAGTGGGTCTGAAAGATGTAACAACAGGGGATACGCTTTGTGATTTAAAGCATATCATTACTTTGGAGAAAATGGAGTTTCCTGAGCCTGTTATATCTGTTGCTGTTGAGCCAAAGACATTGGCTGATCAGGATAAAATGATAATTGCTCTGGGTAAGTTGGCTCAAGAAGATCCTTCTTTTAAGGTGACTACGGATGATGAGTCTGGTCAAACAATAATTTCTGGTATGGGTGAATTACATCTGGAAATAATTGTAGATAGAATGAAAAGAGAGTTTCAGGTGTATGCAAATGTAGGGGATCCACAGGTAGCGTATAGAGAAACTATAAAAAAATCTGTTGAGTGCGAAGGGAAGTTTATAAGGCAAGCAGGGGGGCGGGGTCAATATGGTCACGTATATCTGAGGATTGAACCGCTTGCACAAGGTAGTGGTTATGAATTTGTTAATGAAATTGTGAGTGGTGTAATTCCAAAAGAATTTATCTCTGCAATAGGCGAAGGTATTCAAGAGCAAATGGAAAGTGGTGTGGTAGCTGGATTTCCAGTTGTAGATGTAAAAGTTAGGTTGTTCGATGGTTCTTATCATGATGTCGATTCGAATGAAATGGCTTTCAAAATAGCAGGATCTATCGGCTTCAGGGATGGAGCAAAAACTGCAATTCCTGTGTTGCTTGAACCTGTTATGAAGGTTGAAGTAGTAACTCCTCAAGATTATCTGGGGGATGTTGTGGGCGATGTAAGTAAGCGTCGCGGAATTGTTCTGGGAATGGATGATTCGCCTGTTGGAACCGCAATTGATTGTGAAATTCCTTTGGCTGAAATGTTTGGTTATGCGACTGATTTACGTTCGGCAACACAAGGGCGGGCAACATACAGTATGCAGTTTGAAAAATATAGCGAAACACCTGCAAATATTGCGGAAGCTATTATTAGTAAAGTTTCTTAAAGTAAAAAATAAAGGTATTGACTCATGGCAAAAGAAAAATTTGAAAGAAATAAACCGCATGTAAATGTTGGTACAATTGGGCATGTTGATCACGGTAAAACAACTTTAACTGCTGCTTTAACTAAAGTTATGGCTGAAGCAATGGGTGGAGAAGTTAAAGCATTTGATGAAATTGATAATGCTCCAGAAGA
>JAGLDH010000229.1 GCA_023145835.1 Methylococcales bacterium | reverse complement strand
TTGCTGACTTACTGAGCAGGCTCTATTTATCTGTTCATACAAGGTTCTTTCTACTCGTTACCCCCATGATTATCAATACTTCACAACTAAGTTATATTTCTAATAAATTCAATAGTAAAAATGGCAAACATATTGCTTAAAATCATATAAAAGGATTTTTTAATAAGACTCCCTTCCAATTCCTTGTTTTAGGCTCATTGTTACAAAGCAATAGAATTGTTGCTGGAGATTTAATCTACTCTTGTTAATTTTTTTAATGGATTTCCTTAGGTATTAATACCAAACACAATAAGTTAATTAGCTACCTAAATTGACTACGTCTACTTTATCAGTGTATAGCTATCTTTAAGTTGATTTTGTTAATACATCAATATATTGGGATTGGTATATCACTCACTTAATTTGAAATAGGAAAGAACAATATGAAAGGTTTTGAGCAACTAAAAATAATACTAGTCGCAATGTGCTTAGCTTTTTTTAGTAACTTAGTACTAGCTGATGATGTTCCATCAACTTGTGATGACTCTGAAAATGCACTTTTCATCAGTTTATCAACAGATGATACATGGAAAGCAAGTATGGCTTTAGGTTATGCGAAAAAAAATTTAGAGCATGGCCCTGTCACAATATTTATGAACGTAACTGGAACTCGCATTGCTGTCAAAGAAAGCAAACTACCTCATGACTTTTATGCATTAAACAAGAAAACAACTCAAGATTCCCTTAAGGCTTTTTTGGAAGCAGGTGGCAGAGGTCTTGTTTGCCCGAATTGTATTGTTCGAGCAGGGTTTAAACCAATGGATATAATTGAACACAACAACCTAGAAATGGGTAAAGCTGATTTAGTCCGTTCAGAACTTGATTGTAGTGAAAAACAACTCAGCTGGTAGAAAAAAAATAATCTTTTTCATCAAAAAAATGCTCTAGTTATTTCGTAATTAGAGCATTCTACACGTCTTTTAGACTATATTCTTTAGGGCATCTCTATTAAAAACAGCTACTTTCAAGAGTATTTAGTATCAAGCAAGAAAACGATCTGTTTTTTTTGAAAGCTCTGCCTGCTCTTTAACTCGCTTACGCTGTTCTCGATAAGGTAATGATAAAAAAAACAGCGCTAAAACTAAAAAAACCCAGAATTTAATCCTTATCGCAAATTCAAGCTGATCAATCATTATAGGGTGATTAAGCAAATAAAGATTAATTGAATCAAATATCTCCATAACTAGTTTCTTATAGACAGTATTCTAAGCAAAATCATAAATTAATTGTTTGCCTGCCCAGCGTTTAATTTCTTACGAACAAGATCAATATGTATCAATAAATTATAGACTTGATCTGCATATGACAGGGGGGTTTTTACCTTATTGACTTCATTTTCAATTTTAGTCAATTCTGAGTTAAGTTCTTTAAATTGTAATTCCGTTATTTGTTTTCCATAGGCACTATTATCCACCTCTTGTAATTCTTTATACCAACGATAAATTTTAGAGCGAATACGCCATCGATAAAGTGGAGGCATTATTTTACCTAGAGGAAGTAGTAGTGCAAGTAATGGAACAAGCATTACGATCATTCTATCAATAAAAACAGCATACCAGAAAGGTAGATAACGCATCAAAAAAGGAGGGCCAACAGTATGAAAACGATCAGCTACTTCGCTGATAGGATAAGCAGCAAACTTACTAGAAGGAAAATCATCAGAAGCTGAGAAAATACTGGATACGCCATGAATTTTTTTAGCCGCTCGCAACAATAAAACTGATAGCGCAGGGTTAAAATCTTCTGGTACAACTAAATTTGCAGTTGGAGCCAAAAGTGTAATTGGCTGTGAAGGAAAATTATTCTTTAGATCAATGATACCTTCAGATAAAGTGATTTTAGATAAATAAGGTAAGAGCCGAGTATAGGCATCAGCACGATTTAGATCTAGCAACTGGACTTGGTCGTTCCTTAGTAATTGTTGGATCACTTCCGAATCGCTTGAGCCGACCATCATTGCGGCATCAATTTCAGAACTAACAAGTGCTTTGGCAGCATCTACAGTAGAAAGTGATAATAATTGAGCTGATTTATCATTTACCTGATTTCGTTCTAATAGCTGAATTGCAAGAATTTGTGTTCCACTACCCTCTAAACCAATAGCAACTCGCTGACCAGATAAATCTGTCAGTTTATCTACTTTGTTATTCTTTCTAAGAAAAATCCACAATGGTTCGTAGTATAAACTTCCCAACGATGATAAGGCTTCTCCCTCACTCCCAGTACCTCCCTGGATAAAAGCAAAATCAGCTTCGTTATTAATAAGACGGCTAATATTTTCTCCAGAACCTGTAGAAATCATGACTTCAAGTTCGATGCCTTCTTTGGCTAACTCAACGCGATATTGTTGAGCTATTTTATAATAAGCTCCTGTTTTAGCCCCGGTTGTAATAGAAATTTTCTTAGGAGGAGGAGGTGAAACAAATTGATAAGCAATCCAAAAACCAACTAAAATCAGGGCAACTGCTGGACCGAAAGTAGAAATCAGATCCTTATATGATCTTTTAGAGGAACTGTTTGACATTAATTAACCTTATATTTTAATTCGTAGCACTAGTCATTTATTACAAAAAATTGTTCAACTTTATGGCTCTAATATGATGATAACAATAGTATAGTTAGAGATTATAGATAATTCTGTATTTAAATTAATTGGCTTGAATACAATCTATTTCAGAAAAAGTTCTGCCTGGATTTTTTAACAATATTGACTAGTCGTATTTAATGTATTTAAATCGGGGGTCATCTGGTGTACCCGCTAAGGCTCCTCCTTCTTTACCAGGTTGCCACATTACGACCTCCTCAATTTTAAGTGCCAATTCAAAGTCTTTATTTGTAATACCTTTAGCCGCATGATTCATTAGCTTCACAACCACAAATGCATATGACACGGCTAAATCAGGATGATGAAAAGCGACCTCTGATAAATGGCCTACTGTATTCACAACCATTAATGACCCTTTCCAGCCACTAGTTTTATATTTTCGGCGAATCCAACCTTTTTCAAAATACCACAGAGGTAATTCTTCTTTTAACCGATGTTCTATTTCTTCAATATTATATATCTCTTCTTGCTGATGTTTTCTCCAATTCATTTCAACCCCTTTTTTTCCATTAATAATTAAAAAACCTAGTCATTCTACTTTTCTAACAATTCTTCAATTAAAACATCGCATGAGCCACATCCTGTCGATGCACCTGTAGCAGATGCAATTTTATCTAAATTATTAGCACCTTTAGCTATAAGTTGTTTCACCTTTTCTTCTGTTGTACCAGTACAGGTACAAATAATTTTTTCTTTTTGATTTGACTGACTATTTTCCATAGAAAACCCCCAATATATTGGAATTCTAAAATTCACTCTACCAGAATATAATTATATTGTTATTTCTCATTAACATTTCATTAAATCTGTATTATTATTTTTATTTTGGCTGTTATTTTTACTATTTTACTTTTGAATCATTTACTTATAAAAAAACAAACATTTTTCTTAATTGAAAACATTAAAAACACTTTCTAATAACATTAAATCTATCGTAAAATTGATATAATAGCTTTTTTATTTATATTCAAATGAGCCTATTATAGTTATAAAAAAATCGATGTAATATGAAATTTACTGGTATGACAAAAGGATAACCCTTCCTTTTTTATACTTTGCGCGATAAGGCAATTGAAATAAAAGCATAACAAATCTTCCTAGTTATTTCTGCCACTCAACCATCTACTAAAACTAAATAGATGAAAACCTGTGTTCGCAAAGTACGCATACATTACCTAACACTTGAAAAAACTGATGCCACCTATCTAAAGCTAGGCCTGTTAAGGATCTGATATTCCCCCCCTCATTAACAGCAACACACTAATTTATATAGTAATCCACTGTTTTTATAGAGAATAATATGACAAAATCATCATTTAAGCCTAAATATTTAATATTAGGCATTACAACTGTATCGACTATCTTCTATATCAGTACATTCAATTCAAATGATATAGATCCAAAAATTAAGAATAACATCCAAAGTTCTACGCTTATTCATGAATCATCTAATAATCTAACTAATAAAATAGTCAAAACTACAAACCTATCAGGACGGCTAAAAAGTAGAAATGTATCGTATTCTGTAGAAGACAACAATACCCCTGAGGAACAACATAACGTAGATTCAATACCAGTAGAACCTCAAAATAATTTTAATGTTATTCATCAAAGTAAAACACAAGCAGAGTGGGAAAGGGAACGTTTTTCTAAAAGACAAGATGAATCAGCCGCATGGGAACCCATACCTGATGCAAAAGGAAGATTAAAACTCCCCTTCCCTCCTCCTCCAAATTTTATAGAAAATAAAGAGGACTCTATTTCAAGTATTGACTTAATACTTAATTCCGCCGCACATTTTTTTCTACCCACGGCTGCTCATGCAAGTGCGGGTCAATTCGGAAATATAGTTCTTGATGGCAATTTATCAGATTGGTCTATTGATGATCGTATTAATCTACCCTTAGATCGCCCTCCTTACATTGCTACAGAAAATGAGTTATATGGAAAATATATCGCCTCCCCCACACCCACCTATGTCTTTGCATTAAAATCCACAGAATCTACTTTAGAAGCAAACACAACTCTCTGGTTAAATACCGATCTAAACGCAACAACTGGATATCTTGTTTGGGGGCTACATAGTGGCGCCGAATTTTTTATCAATATCTATAGTGGAGACTCATCGCCACACTTATACAACAAAGATTTTGGATGGGTTTCCAGTTTAACTCATGCATTTAGTTCAGATCGACGTATTGTAGAAATTGCTATTCCTGCATCTTCTCTACAATTAGGGGCAAGTGCCCAATCTATCGAGGTATTAGGAGATATTAACGATTCTACCTTATTGTTTCCTGTAGACTTTTCTTCTGGCGGGCAATTTACTTTAGTCGGCTCGCATCCCTCTCTCCCACCAAGAACTGATTCAAGCAAACGTGTGGCTATTATTTACGGAGATACTACAAAAAATAATTTTTTTGGAAAAAAAGCGTATTCTCAACTTTTTATGTCAATACAGCATCAAGCGATGATGGCTGGAGTCTCTTACGACTTACTCTCTGAAAATGACTTGACCGATATTAATAATCTCGTTAATTATGATGCGTTAATTTTTCCTTTTTTCTCTGATATTCCTTCAGATAAACTAAAGCAAATTCACGATACTTTATTTAAAGCCGTTTATAACTACGGTATCGGCATTATTACTGCTGATGACTGGATGTCAAATACTGAAACAGGCACCTCTATTTCTGGTGATGCTTACCGAAATATGAAACAACTGCTTGGTATAGGCCGCGTCTCAGGTAACGGCCCCGTCAACGTTAACCTTACAGCACAATATACTTCGCACTCAATAATGGAAGGTTATTCAAGTAATGAATTAATTAGATCCTACAAAAAAAGTTGGTATAGTATTTTTCAATCTATACCAGGCCAACCATCAGCATCTATTGCAAAACAATCTGTCTCTGGCTCTTCTGCGGGTAGATATCCTGCCGTGATAGCCACAACAACGGGAGGCCGAAACGTCCATTTTGCAACTTTAAGCTATATGGCAGACACCAATCTACTCTGGCAAGCAATACAGTGGGTTTTATATGGAAATGAGCCATCAGTTGGCTTAAAAATGGGACGAACTAATAACCTTTTTGTCTCACGAAATGATATGGATATCAGTAGTGAACATGATCAGGTATCAATCGTCCACGTTCCTCTTCTTAATTTATTAACGACCTGGAAGAATGATTATAATTTTGTTGGCTCTTTTTTTATCAATATTGGAAATGATCCTGCCAATGGGTTTTGGACAGACTGGAATATCTCCGCCCCTTTATTTTCGAATTACATTAAATTAGATAACGAAATCGGGACTCATTCCTGGACACACCCCCATTCGACTGATCTATTAAGTAGCAGTGATATTGAATTTGAATTCAATCAATCAATGAATAAAATTGGTACACAGCTTAATCACACAACTTGGCGGAATCAAAATATCAGGGGAGCGGCTGTTCCTGGTGCACCTGAAAACTTTGCTACTGCAAGTAAAATCATTAAACATGTGGACTATTTAACCGGTGGATATTCTGCTGCGGGCGCTGGTTACCCCAATGCTTTTGGCTATCTTACGCCTTCAAGTCAGAAGGTCTATTTAAGCCCTAATATGTCGTTTGACTTTACTTTAATAGAATTTGGGGTACCTGTTGGTAATCCACCTGTTCCAAAGCCTTTAAATGCAACTGAAGCTGAACAATTCTGGAAGAATGAATTTAATTCACTTATAAATCATGCTTCGCTCCCTATTATTCATTGGCCTTGGCATGATTATG
>JAGLDH010000228.1 GCA_023145835.1 Methylococcales bacterium | reverse complement strand
TTAGAAATATTAGATAGATCATATTGTTGTTTTCCATCATTAAAAATAACTTTACCCTGACTTATTGTATTTGCTGCAAGGATTGTTCTTCCTAGAGTAGTTTTTCCTGAACCCGACTCACCAACTAATCCTACAAAAGATCCTTTTTTAATATTTAATGAAACATTTTTGACTGCTCGAATTTTTTGTTTTTTTGATAAAAAATTTTCTTGAAAATAAAAATCAACCGAAATATTTTCAATCGTTATTAAATTTTGGTTACTGTTCATTAGTATTAACCTTAAAACATGCTACCGTATGTTTTTTTGCATATTCAGAAAGTGGTGGTACGGCATTATCACAAACCCCTGACTCAAATAATTTACATCTAGTGTGAAAAACACATCCTGTTGGTCTTTCAAGTGGACTTGGTATGTCACCTGGAATTGGTTTTAATGGCTTATCTAAATTATTTAAATCTGGAAGTGCTTCAATTAAACCTTGTGTATACGGATGTTTTGGATTGGAGATAATTTCCCGTACTGGCCCACTCTCAACAATAATGCCTAAATACATCACAGCAACATAATCAACGGTCTGTGCAATTACGCTCAAATCATGGGTAATAAAAATAACTCCCATCTTATATTCAGTAACAATATCTTTAATCAAGTCGATCACTTGTGCTTGAATTGTTACATCGAGTGCAGTTGTGGGCTCATCTGCAAGCAAGAGTTTTGGCATGGTTGATAATGCCATTGCAATCATTGCTCGCTGACGCATACCTCCTGATAACTCAAATGCATATTGCTTAAATCTTTTATCAGCATCTGCAATACCCACTCTATCCAGCATGTCTATTGATATAGACTTAGCTTTTTCTTTTGAAATTTTTTTATGTAATAACAACAGTTCAACCATTTGATCGCCAATAGAAATAGCTGGTGCAAAGCTAGCCATAGGCTCTTGAAATATCATGGATACTTTACCGCCTCTAATTACTTTTAAATCCTGATTTGTTTTGAATTTTAGGACGTCTTGTCCTTCAAGTACAATTTTGCTGTTATCTCCATAAACAGCATTATCAGCATTTAATTGCATAATTGATTTTGCCGTCACAGATTTTCCAGAACCCGACTCTCCTACCAATCCTAAGATTTGACCTTCTTGTAATTTAAGAATGACATTATCTACAGCTAGTATTCTTCCCTCGTCCGTATCAAACTCTACTTTCAGATTATGAATATTTAATAAGTCTGTCATTTTTTTAAAACTTTATATGGATCAGCTGAATCACGAAGGCCATCACCAACAAAAACAAAAGAAAGAACAAGAACTATAAAAAATATTACTGGAATAAAATACCATTGATAGTTGAGTAACACATCGGCTCTAGTTGCGTTTTGTAACAACACACCAAGAGAATTTACGGGTTCGCGTAATCCTAGTCCAATGAAACTAAGAGCAGTTTCAGATAAAACCATGTAGGGAAAAGAGATAACTAGATCAACTATTATATAACTTGTAAAACTTGGTAATAGATGACGACTTATAATATGAGACGGAGAGGCTCCGCATAATTTAGCCGCTAATACATATTCCTGACTCCTCTCCGATAAGAGATGCGTTCTCACTCTCCGTGCAAGTGTAGGCCAACCAATTAACCCCAAAATAGAAGCTATAAAGAAAAAACGAGTCTCTGAACTCCACTCAGGAGGAGCAAATGAAGCTAAAACCATAAATAATGGAATTGGAGGTATTACACGCACAGTATCTGTTATCATCTGCAGCACACCATCAATCCAGCCCCCAAAGTAGCCTGATGTCCCTCCTATGATCAGGGCTAAAACAAACGCAATAAAGACTCCTATAGTCCCAACTGCTAATGATATATAAATTGCATGAAGCGTCCTTGAAAAGATATCTTTTCCTGCCTTATCCGTTCCAAATAAGTGTATACCGCCTGAGTCAATACCAAAAAGATGTCTTTCAAAAGTAAATCCTGGAATTTTAAAATCAAATTTTTTCCCAGGTAAGTTTACATTAAATGCTAATGCTTTATGCTTCCATCCTTTGGGGAAAAGATAAACATATCTTCTTTTCTCTTTCTCTTTATTTAATGTATAAACCCATCTAAAATTAGTGTCTTTTCCACGGTAACGTTCAAGCGTATATAAAAAAGGTCTTAAAGAAAAACCATTGTCATCCCAAAATAAGGGTATTTGAGGAGCTCCATGTTCATAATCTTTATCTCTTCCTGCAATCGTTGGATCATAAGGAGATATAAAATCTGCAAAAACACCTAATAAAATCATGATTAATAAAAATAATCCCGCAATCATCGCTGACCGGTTGGAACGAAAACGTGCATAAATTAATTGAAATTGTGTAGCTGAAAAATAAGCTTCTTTTGCTTTAATGTCTTTGTGAATATTTTGAATTTTAGCTTCCACCCATTACTCCTTTTCTTATGCGAGGATCTATTACAGCTAGAAGAACATCTGTTAAAAAATTAAGCATTATAATTGTGCCTGTTAATAAAATAATTATGGCTCCAGCTAGTTGCTGATCATTAGTTCTCGCTAATGACTCCACTAATAAAGCTCCCGACTCTGTCAACATCAGAATTAATGCTACGATTGGAAGTTCATTGAAAATTCTATTCAAATCGAAACCTAATGAATTAATTATTGGACCTAAAGAATGTTTAGCTGGATATTTCCATAACAAAGTCATTCCAGAAATTCCTCTAGCTTTAGCTGCTACCACATAAAGTTTTTCATATTCATCAGAAATTAATGCTCGTACTGTCTGCAGAGCAAAAGCTGTTGCCGACCATCCTAGAATAAAAATTGGAAGCCATGCACGGCTAAGAAAGTTTTTAAATTTATCAAAGGACCAAGGAGCATTAACATATTCGGGGGTGAATAAACCCGTCATGGTGTCACCAAAAAAAACGACTGAAAATAGAATGATTATTAAGGCTAGTAAAAAATTTGGTATGGCCAAACCAAGATAACTAATAAACTTCAGGGCATTGTCTAGTGATCGAAATTTTGTTGTGGCTGAAATTATTCCGACAGGAACTGCTATGAGATAGGCAAATAATAAAGCTGTAAGACAAATGCCAAGGGAAAGAAAAAATTTATCTTTCATTAAATCATTAATTCTCACACGCAATATACAACTATTTCCAAAGTCTCTTTTAATTACTATATTAGAAACCCATGTGCTCCATCTAACAAGAAAAGGTCTATCAAGCCC
>JAGLDH010000227.1 GCA_023145835.1 Methylococcales bacterium | reverse complement strand
TATCCTTAAAACTATGGTAATATCGACTTATCAGGGATTTTTTCCTTGTAATAATATGGTTAGCTTTCAAAAAGGTAGGTAAGTTATGACAATGAAAAATGGAATTCTCACAGTTTCACTCGATTTTGAGCTTTATTGGGGGCTTCGTGATAAAAGAACAATCAGCGAGTATGAGGCAAACCTCAAAGGTGTAGAAAAAGCTATTGGGAGAATGCTTGAGTTGTTTGATAAATATGAGATTCATGCAACCTGGGCAACTGTAGGTTTTTTATTTACACAAGATATTGAAGAGTTGAAAGCATTATCCCCAAAGCAAAAACCAAACTACCACAATCATAACTTAAGTCCATATGATTATATTTCTGATAGTGATGCTTTAGAATCCTATTGTCATTTCTCCCCAGAACTTATTGATAAAATTCGCACTCACAAAAATCAGGAAATAGGAACGCATACTTTTTCACATTACTATTGTTTAGAAAAAGGCCAAACGTCAGAGCAATTTGGCAGTGATATAGAGGCAGCAATAGAAATTGCAAAAAAAAAGGACATAACGATAAAAAGTTTAGTATTTCCTAGAAACCAATGGAACAATGAATACTTATCAGTCTTAGTTGGGCACGGGATAACTTCTTATCGAGGAAATGAAAGAGGGTGGCTATACAAAGCAACAAATGAATCAGACGAAAAATTAATTAGAAGAGCATCAAGGCTAATGGATTCATATTTTAATATAACAGGTGCAAATAGCTATAGTCTAAAATCTATAGGTACAGAAAAACCATTCAACATCCCATCTAGTCGTTTCTTACGCCCGATATCAAAAAGGCTTTCATTGTTTGAGAACTTAAGAAAACAAAGAATTATTAAATCTTTAAAACGAGCCGCAAAAAATCAAGAAGTTTTTCATTTGTGGTGGCACCCGCATAACTTCGGGGTTAATACTGATGACAACATAGAATTTCTTGATGCAATTTTATCTTCTTTTAGAGATATGAAAACACAGTATGGAATGGAATCATTAAATATGGGAGAAATCAGCAATTTGATTTCTGGTGAGGGGAGAGCATGAATGACATTAAAGTTATTATTCTTGCTGGACAAGGTGAATCAACAGTATTAATGGTTAATGGAATTAAGGATTCTTTCTCTATTGAAAAAATAGTTATTGAAGCTCCTGTTCAAAAAAAGCAATTCTTAAAGCGGAGAGTGAAGAGGCTTGGTTTGATGAAAGTCATCGGACAAGTATTATTTATGGTTTACAATAAAGCTTGGTTAAAAAAGAAATCTCAAATAAGAATTAATGAAATTAAACATAACGAAAATCTCAATGACGAAAACATTGATGAATCAATAGTTTTAAAGATTGATTCAATAAACAGTAAAGAGGTAAAAAATATTCTTAAAGAGTATCAACCTGATGTTGTTGTTGTGAACGGAACACGTATTATAAGCAAAGAAATCATTGAAACCATTGATGTTCCATTTATTAATACACATGTTGGTATCACACCTAAATATAGAGGTGTACACGGTGGATATTGGGCATTAACCGAAAATGATGTTGAACATTGCGGGGTTACTGTGCACCTGATTGATACTGGTATCGATACGGGGGGGATTTTATATCAGGATGTTGTTAGTGTTACAGATAAAGACACCTTTAACACTTATCCATATCTACAAATGGCTGCGGCTATTCCACTGATGAAAAAAGCGATTATAGATATAGCAAATAAAACACATAAAATACAGGAGGTAGATTTGCCTTCAAAATTATGGTCACACCCAACAATAATGGAATATTTAAAATATCGCATACTTCGCAGAGTGAAGTAGAAAAAAGCTAACAAACGCATCCACTTGACCACAAAAAGCGTCATGTTTTTTGCGATGCAAAAA
>JAGLDH010000226.1 GCA_023145835.1 Methylococcales bacterium | reverse complement strand
ACACAATTATTAAGACGGTAAAAACAAGTCTACTTAATGGGGAATACAGTGGCTGAAGATACAAATAAAGAACAGCAGCAGGGTGACGTTCAGCCTGAGAATATGACCGCAGAAGTTGCGCCACAGAAAAAATCTTATCTGGGTATTATTTTAGGCGTTATTAATTTAATTCTTATTTTACTGATTGTGGGTGCAGGTTTTTATTTTTTCCAAGAAGTAAAAGATGGGCATCAAGCACAGGGTGAGGTTATTAGTAAAGGAGGTATGCGTGAGATTGAATTGAGTAAACAATTAAATAGTTATCAGACGCAATTAAGCTCTATGCAATCTCAAATTACTAATTTTGATTCAGAAATTACGGGTAAAGATAATCATTTTACGCAAACGTTAGCTGATTTTTCAGCATTACATTCAGAACGTTTAGACACAACACGGAAAGGATTAGAGGCGGAAGTTACTTTGTTAAAACGCCAGTTAGGCAAAACGCGGGGTGATTGGTTGGTAGCAGATGCTGAATATTTGTTGAGTATTGCTAATCAACGGTTGCATTTAATGGGGGATGTACATACTACACGCATGGCTTTAGATGCGGCTGATCAGCGATTACGAGAAAGTGGCGATAGTGCTGTATATAAGGTGCGTGAGCAAATTACTAAAGAAATTGCAGGTTTACGTTCAATTACGTTACCTGATGTCGTGGGTATGCATGCTTTAATACAGTTATTGAGAGATAAGGTCTCTCACCTAGCGGTTCTATTACCGTATGCGGGTAAACCATTAACTAAGTCAAAACAAATTCATGATCATGAGCAGTCGCCAGATGCTGAGCATGGGATATTAGGTTCGGCGTTGGGATTATTAGAAGGTTACGTCACTGTTAAGCATTCTGATCAACCAGTGAGTAAAATTTTAACAGAAGAAGAGGTTGGTTTTATTAGGCAGCAACTTAATGTTAAGTTGGAAATTATTAAAGTGGCTTTAGTTCAACAAAGTGATGCACTCTTTAAAGTGGGTATTACCGATGCTAAAGAGTGGGTGGCGAGTAATTTTACTAAAAATGAAAGCAGTAAAGGCTTTTTGGCTGAATTAGAAAAATTAAATTCCGTTACACTTCGGAGTGAGTTTCCTGATATTAGCCAGTCATTAAAAATGTTAAAAGACATCAGTAAACTGCGGTTAGAGGCTGATAGAGGGCAAGCAAGCCCTAATGACGAGTCTTCAACAGAAGAAGCTATTATTGCTCCAGTTTTACCTTAGGTAAGCATCGATGAAGAATATTATTTATTTTTTAGGTTCTCTTTGTGCCGCTATTCTTGCGGCCTCACTCATTTATAGCTGGTTATCGGAATATAACGATTCTGGTTATGTGTTGATTGGTTCGGGGCATTGGTCGCTAGAAACATCGTTGCTGGTGTTTGCGGTTGCTCAAATTGTGAGTTTTTTTGTTTTATATTGGTTTTTTAGATCGTTGGGGGCTTTGTTTCGATTGCCTGGAAAGATGAAAAACAAAGGAAAATATAAAAAATTTAATCGTTCCCAAGAAGCGTTAATTGCGGGTTTAGTTGATTCAGCGGAAGGTAATTGGGAAGCAGCAGAAAATAAGCTGATTAAACATGCGGCTAATAGTGGTTCGCCGTTATTACATTATTTAACTGCGGCTAGGGCGGCTCAGTCGCGCGGTGCTATAGAAAAACGTGATGAATATCTAAGGCAAGCAACGGCGCAATCAGGGGAGATGGATATTGCTGTGGGCTTAACACAAGCAGAATTACATTTATCATCAATCCAATTTGATCAAGCGCTGGAAACATTGACTAAATTAGAGTCTATTGACTCTAATCACGCCTCTGTTTTAAAAATGCTTCATCAAACCTATGAAAAAATAGGTGATTGGGAGGGGGTTAAGCGGTTAATTCCATCATTGCATCAAAATAAAGTCATTATGGAAGCGGATGTTAAATTATTGGAAAGTGAAGCATTTAGTGGACTATTAAAAAAAGCAGCCAAAACACGGAATGCAGACCAGATTCAAACACTTTGGGATACTATCCCTGATCATGTTCGTACCATTTCGGGTATGGCCACGATTTATTATGCCGCTATGATTGAATGTGGGTGTGGGGATAAGATTGAAAATGACCTTGTGCAATCTATTTTGAAAAATTGGGATGAAACTTTACTTGTCATCTATGGAAATATACAAACAGCTGATTATGCTAAACAATTGCAAGCGGCTGAGCAATGGCTTGTTGTTCACTCAAACAGTGCTGTGCTGTATAGAGTATTAGGAAAAATCAGTGGAAAATGCCAAGAAAATGAAAAAGCTCAGGGTTATTTAGTCAAAAGTATCAATATTGAGCCAACTGTCGCAGCGTATCAGTTATTGGGTGATTTATTGATTGATAAGGGTGATAAAGATAAAGCGAGTGAGAGTTACAGAAAAGGTTTGGAGCTTGCATCCAGTGAAATTGTTAATCAAGTCGAGGGGATTGTATCTTGAGCTTAGGCGGTGTTTAGCTAATTTTAGGGGAATGGGGTTCAATGGCATTTTTTTACGGAGCCTGTGAAGTAAAATGAATATTACGCAACACTGGTTAAATCAGGCAAAAAAAGTACCTTCCGATAATTTTGATACGCGTCCTGTGGAAGGTGATATTTCTCTTGTTGTGATTCATTGTATTAGTCTTCCTGCGGAACAATTTGGGGGGGACTATATTGACCAGTTATTTTGTAATCAGCTTTGCCCAGAAGACCATATTACGTTTAAGTCTATTTATCAGCTTAAAGTTTCCTCGCATTTATTGATTAAACGCTGTGGAGAGGTTACCCAGTATGTGGCTTTTAATCAGCGTGCTTGGCATGCGGGTGAGTCGGGGTATCAAGGGCGGCAGCAGTGTAATGATTTTTCTATTGGAATAGAGTTAGAGGGTGCAGATACTTGTGGTTACACGAGCGAACAATATATTCAACTTAATCGGGTGCTTGAAACATTATTAAATTATTATCCCCGACTGTCTAAAGAACATATAACGGGGCATAGTGATATTGCTCCTCGTAGAAAAACAGATCCTGGGGCATTTTTTGATTGGACTCAAATACGGTAGCTGTCTTTTTGTTGTCTTCTATATGAGTGTAATTTGAGCTATGTTTTTAGTGTATTCTTTCTTCTTTAGAGCAAGGTTTATTTCTATGATGATAGATTCATCACAAATTAATTATTTATTTTGTTAAATTTCACAAAAAAAACAAGCTTTTTTTCCGTTAGTGGGTTATAGTATCTCCGCTTGCATTGGCTCAAGCTGGTTTTATAAGAACAACCTGTAATTGGCTCATCTGTGAATCCCTATCATGTCATCTGCACGCTTTATTATTTTTTACACATTTTGAGGATTTCAAAAATGGCAACTGGTACTGTTAAATGGTTTAACGAATCAAAAGGCTTCGGCTTCATCTCTCCACAAGACGGTGGTGAAGATGTATTTGTTCACTTTAGAGCAATCGTTGGTGACGGATTTAAAACACTAGCGGAAGGACAAACTGTAGTTTATGAAGTTGAGAATGGCCCTAAAGGTCTTCAAGCTGCACAAGTTCAAGCTCAGTAATAAGTAGTCACACTATTTATTAAAAAAAACCTCGTTTTAACGAGGTTTTTTTTGTCCAAAATAAGGGGGATTAGGCGAGAGGTGTTTTGTAATCATCCCCCATATCAAGTTGTAATAAAATAGCTTTCCGTAGTAATGCAGCCTCTTTATTATGTGATATTTGTAATTCGTTAAGATGATGTTCTATTTTAGCAATTCTTTTTTCTAAAGACTCATTCATCCCGTTAATGGCAGAAGGATGCTTTGCTATTTCAGTTTCTGAACCCTTTTCTTCGGTCATCTCATCTTTAAGCTCTGATATAACGATGTCGACCGATTCAAGCCCTATAACCGACAGTTCTGTTAGGTAAGCGTAAAATAAGATTCTATTACAAAGGGTGTTGATTTTTCTTGGCACCCCTTCGGTAAATTGGTGGACTTTTTGAAAGATGGCATCTTCAAAAGAAGGGAAGTTATTCCATCCTGCTTTTTCTAAACGAAAAAAGATATATTGTTTTGTTTCCTCAAGACTGAGGGGGAGAAGTTGGTAGTTTGATATGATTCGTTGTTTAAACTGATCCATATCTGGGGAAAAGATAGTTTGTCGTAATCCCTGTTGCCCAATGAGAAATGTTTGAAAAACTATTTTTCCATGCATTTCAAAATTTGATAGCATTCTTAGTTCTTCTAATGACTGTTTAGGTAGGTTTTGGGCTTCATCCACTAATAAAAGGATTCTTTTTCCTGCTTCAGAGACTTCTTTTATAAAATTCTCCATGGTATTAAGCAGTGTCGCCTTATCATTTGCAGTAGCAGGTAAGCCAAATGAGGATAAGATCATTCTTAATGTGTCTGTTGGCTCAATTTGTGAGGACAGTAATACGCCAATTACAAAGCTTTCGTATTTTAAGTTCTTAAGCAATTCCTTTACAAGCTTTTTTACCAGCATGGTTTTGCCTAAACCAGAATCGCCAGTAATAACGACAAAACCTTCGCCTTGCATTAAGCCATAGCGCATATAAGCCATCGCACTTTTATGAATGTTACTTTTAAAGAAAAAATCAGGATCAGTATTTAACTGAAAGGGTTTGCATTTTAGATTATAAAAACTATCGTACATACGTTGCCTACATGCGGTTAATCTAATAAAAGAGGAAGTGTTGAGTAATTTTAGTAGCTAAATAATAAATTTGCACTAATTCTATTTTCTGTAAAGTTATTCGCTTGAATATTGGATAATTGATTAATATAGCGGTATTCAATAGTGATGCTTGATTGCCCTCTGCCAGCAATAGAAATAGGTAGTCTTCTATTTAGACGTAATGTAAGGTCATAACGATTATTTTTCTGCCCTGTTCTTTTTGTCTGTTGCCAAGCGGGGCGGATAAAAAAAGACGTTCGAGGATGAAATTGCCAGTTCCACGACCCATCTAAACCAATGACATTATTAATTGATTGGCTTAACTGAAAGGTGGTTCTATTTCTAAAAAGCCTTGCTGAAATATCGCTTTTTCCTGAACGATAGGCGACCGATAATGCCGCTTCTTTTGTCAAAATAACATCGTCAACCAGCTGAGGAAGGCTTATATCTGTTTGTACAATTTGCTGTGTGACAGGATCAATAATAGGTTGACCAAAGGCATCGACTAAGGTGAAATTTTGAAGTGTGGATAGCAGTCGCTGTGTTGTGGTTGTTTCTTCTTGGTAGCTTGCAGCCCAGACAAATCGTTTTGTTTCAAAATCAAAACGGGTTTCCCATACATCCCCTGTATTTGTGCCTATATCATTGTTTCGGTAGGTTGTGACCCAGTGCATACGGCGAGTGGGCGCTATATCTACGGTAACAAAAGAGTTATTACCAACGGCGGCTTCAATACTTACATGTTGATTAGGCCTCCAATTACCCCCGACAGAATAAAAAAAGCCATTATTGTTTTGATTACTGGCGGATTGAAAATTATTTTTGCTGTATCCCAATCGCGTAAAAACATTGTAATGACGGTTGATGTTCGCACGTAATTCAAGCAACATATCTTGGAACTTAACGCTATTTGTTGCCCTTACTTGATTGCGATTACTGTAATCAATCAACCATGTAAATTTTGAAAAACGTCGTCCACTATTTAATCTAACAGAGTAATCAAAATTTTCAGCATCTGATGCTAAGCTATTGTCCAGTGATAGTTTATTATAATTAAAGCGAACTTCACCTGTCGCATACCCATTAAGATGGGGTGTCCAATAAGGGGAGATAGAATATTCAGTGATGTTGGTTCTATTTTGGTTGCCGCTTAAATTATCAGTAGCACTGTTTGAATTAAGATTATTCTGTTGATTAATGCGGCTATTTAAGTCTAGAAATAGAGAGTTTCTAAGTAATTCTGTATTTGAATCTAATTGTAGTTGATGAAATAGGCTTGAGCGATTAGTGCTTCCTGAATTTTGCAAATACTGCAATCTATAATCAAGAATTAAATTATGGTGAGCCCCTTCTTTTCGTATAGATACACCAGGGTTTAGTTCGGTGACAAACGCCTCTTGTTTATTGCCTGATGCAACTAAATTGATATTATCTGAATAAGTCTCTGAAAGAGTAATGCTCGGCGTAACCTCCCAATTAGCGGCCAGTATATAAGATGGGGGAGTAAATGCTAAAAGTACTGGAAATAAAAGGCGTTTTCGGGCTTTCCCTTTAAAGGACTTATTACTCGTTCCCATAAGTTCCATAGCCGTAAAATTCTGAGTCAAGCATACGTGTTGATTTATTTAATAATGCTAAAACCATTTTACAGTTTTTTAATTGATCAACTGATTCAGTGACCATGCGTTGTAAGGTTTTTTCAGCTTCAATAACCAAGACAACTTGTCCAACGATTTCAGCTAAAACAGCCGCGTGAGTGGTTGCCAATAGAGGGGGAGAATCAAAAATAACAATACGGTCAGGATAGCGAGAATGCAATTCCTCAGCAAGTTTAGCCATTCTGTCACTGGCTAATAATTCGGTTGAATAGCCATGTTTTTTTCCTGCGGGAATAATTCTAAGTCCAGAAAGACTGGTTTTTACTTGCATCATTGCAAAACTTAAATCTTCTCCATCTAAATAATCAATTAAGCCATGTGCATTTTTATCAATACCAAAGGCTTCTGAAACAGAAGGTTTAGCAACATCAGCATCAATTAAGAGTACTTTTTTATCACGCTCACTGGCAATACTTAAGGCTAGATTAATGGCCGTAAATGTTTTCCCTTCTCCTGGTTGGCTACTGGTTATTAAAATAAGGTTTGCATGTTTTATATCGTCTTTATTAGCACCGAGTGCGTTGTTAATCAGCTGTCTTTTTATAAGTCTGTATTCTTCCGCCATTTGGGATGAGCTGTCTTCTATACTAAGAAAACCTAATTTTGACATTCTTTTTCGGTCAACTGAAATGACTGTCGATTGCCCCAATTGTGAATTTTTGACTATTTTTTTATGCTCCCTAGCAAGAAAATCAGATTTTCGTCTTGACGCGATAATTGGAGATGCCTGTTCAACAACATTTTCGCGGACAGGTGAAACTCTTCTTTCTTTTTCTTTTTCTTTTTCTTTTTCTTTTTCTGGAGAAGCCGTTTCCTTTGTGAGCTGAATGGTAGGCTGTGTAAAATTACTCGCAATACTTTCTTCAACGACAACTTTTTTAGTAGGAATGTGTGGCATTACCTTTTTCTGTTGTGATGTTGATTGCTTATCAACTTTTTCGACCACTTTTTCAATAATACTCATTTATTATTCCATGAAACAATGTTGGTGCAGATATTTATATTTATCAGAAAAAATCTTTAATTAATTGTATGGGGTCTGTGCCTTGTGATTTTATGTATTCAAATCCTATCAAGCCTGCATAAATCGAAAGCAGAGCTAAAAAGAGAAGGATATAGATAAACATTTTAACTTTTTTTACACTGCCTATTTTTTGTCTAGATATACTACCAAGCACCGTTAAGCCGCTCATTTCTGCCAATTGTGGTGTCGCCATATAGGTGGGTCTTACGTAGTAAAGGGCAAAGGCTAAACCAAATCCAGCGGCTAAGCCTAAAATTAGTACAACTGTTAATAATAATAAGCGTTTAGGACCTGAGGGTGATAAGGGTTTATTGGGAGGATCGGCTATTTTAAATTTGATTGCTACCGTTTCATTGTCAACCTTCTCTGATATGCTAACTTGTTCTCTACGTTGAACTAACTTTCGATAGTTAGTATTTATAGTGTCATAGTCTCTATTAAGGTTTAGCATTTCAGTTTCAACAGTGAGCCTGGAGTTAAGCTGCTCTTTATAGTTCTCAATGCGTTGCTGAAGAAGTTGCACGCGGGTGTTAAGTGAAGCAACATTAGCCTCGCTTTTATCCAGCTCTGTCTTTAACTGCTGTACATAGGGGTTTGCTAACGCTTCTGCATTAGGAAGACCCGATAATACTTTTTCTTTTTTACGATGTACTTTGTGTTGAATTGCACCTGCGAGAGTAACATCTATTGCACGGACATAAGGATGTTTGTCGGTATACTTTAGTAATAAATCCATCCTTCTTAAGCGCAGACTTTGTATTTGTTGATCTTCAGTGGATAATACTAAGGGGACGTTGCTGGGTGTCGCCCAAGAGTCTCCTGAATTAATAGCCTCTTGCATATGAGATTTTAATACATTGCGCTTAGAAATGGCTTCACTTAATGATAGCTTTGCTTTTTCTAGTTGATCGTGATTGTTTTGTAATCTATTCAGTTGACCGCCGCCTTCACCAGGTAATAAGCCAAAGTTGGCACGTTTAAATGCTTCTCTTGCTCTTTCTGCATTGCGTAAGCGATTTTCGTAAGACCTTATTTGTTGTTCAATAAATCGTTGGCTGCTGCTAACATCTTCTAATGAAGATTTTTGTGTTTGTTCGGAAAAGACAGTTAATACGGCTGTAACAACGTTTTTTGCCATATCAGGATTAACTGAGGCATATTCAAATTTAAAGATACCATCATGTTTACCCCCCGTAATTTTGATGCTTTTTCTCATCGCGGTATAAAGCTCTATTCGTTGAAGCTCTGTTTCCACGGCAAAATCTAAGTTTGATAATTCAATTATTTTTTCTAAATTAGGGCGCGTAAACATCAGCTTTTTCATTACACGTATCAACATACGAGTATCTTGCTGAATAGCGATACCTTTTAATAAAGGTTGTAACATGGTTGTGGAATCAATATGTACCTTAGCGACAGAGGTATATTTATTGGGCAAAGCCATAACAATTGCCCATCCCAATAGGCAAATAGGTGCGGCTAATAATAGGGCAAACCACCTATATTTTAGCGTTCCTTTGGTTTGAATTAAAATGCCTAATAATTGTTTTTGCATGTTCTCTTTGTAGTCGCTATGCGATAAGTGAGGTGTTAATTATACGTAAAGTGGGATGTTTAGTTTTAATTAGGCATTGCCTATAGTTAATGGGCGCGGGAAAGCCTTATAAAAACAGAGACAAGCTACAAATGTGTGGCTTATATCTAGGGGCTGTTGCCGTTTCATAA
>JAGLDH010000225.1 GCA_023145835.1 Methylococcales bacterium | reverse complement strand
AAAAAGCAAAATATAACAAGTAATTTAGTCAGCCCTGAAAAAACATAAAATTATAGTTTTCTAAATTGATAGCATATAATTTTAAAGATCCTGTGAATACTCTCTACCAAACGTAGTGATTATGGATTGTCAATATTGAGCAAGGTGAATTAAAAGTAAGCTTATAAATTGAAGTATTTAATCAAATAAATTTTTCCAAAAAATGAGTAGCGAATAAACAAGTCTTGGTTTACCCTGCGCAGTCACATCAACTCTGCGAATGAGCCGTTCCGTTAAGTCTTTCTCGCTAATTTGCCAGCTCTTCGAAAAAAAAATTAGTCTCCCTTACATACTATTTTACTTGGCTTCAACTTATTTTCTGGCATCTACAGAAGACTAAAAACCATCACTTCGCTATCCTCCATTTCCTGATTTTCAGCGATAGCTCTAATGATAATAGCTATTTTTTAGTTAGGAGAGACTTATACTACTAACCACCTGTTTTACATATCATTAATAAAAATATTCAAATATTAAAAAAAAGTTAATATTCCTCTTTTTTGTGAACCATTACTTAAATTCATAAATTACAAAATGATATTATCCTATTGATTCTAATGAAAAAATAGGGAGAATTAGTCAAGTAAATGACATTAGTTAATCAAATTACATTCACAAATTATGAACATGGAGACAAAAATGAAAAAATATGTAAAACAACAAACCTTTCTTGTGTGGGTTTGTTTTGCAACAACTCTTGGATGGGGTAGCCTGGCAAATGCAGGTTCTACTGAACAAAAAATTAAAATTAATCCATCTATTAAAAAGGATCTTTGTCAATTAAAGATTGATAAAAAACACACGCCAGATAACTTTATTTACGGAGATACAGGTCAATATAATATTGAGATCACTAACCCAAATAAATTTTCCTGCAGTCACATTATTATTAAAGATACTTTACCAGAGAATATGACGTTTATTTCTTCATCTTCTCCATGGTCATGTACAGCAGATAGCTTTAATCCACAGAAAGTGACGTGTACACTTAATTCACTAGCAGGCTCTACCAGTTCTGTTTTATCGTTTAAAGTAAACGTGCCAGATGAAGTGAATGCCAAGGGAAAAGGTTGGTTAAAAAATGAGGCTAAAAATTGTGCTAGTGTCATAGCTAACCGTTCTGGACCTGTATCTGCTTCAATCTCTATAATAGCTAGGAAAAAGCCTTTAAGAAGATCAACAAGCTGTGATACTGTTTCTGTCATACCTAAAGATAATAAGGAGTTCTGTGAAGCTGATGTCATGATGGTTATTGATAAGTCTAATTCTATGAATGGAACGCTACTACAAAATGAAAAAAATGCGGCTATCTTTTTTGCTAATAAAGCTTTTTCCTTTCCTGACAATCAGGTTGGAGTCGTTTCATTTCATGCTTTTCCTACCTTAGATCAACCATTAACAACAAATAAACCTCTTGTCATTTCCGCAATCAATAGACTCAGAGCTAGTGGAGTAACACACATTCATAGGGGACTTAGAAAAGGGCTTGATGAAATACTAGCTAATTCAGTTACTCCTCAGCGTATAGTCATTTTACTAACAGATGGAAGAAATGTGCGTGCTATTACTGATGGTATGGTAAGACTAGATGCAATAAATGCTAGCAACGATGGCATTATTATCTATACTATTGGATATGGAAATAATATTAATGAAGATTTACTTAGATTTGTAGCAAGTAAAACACACGGTCAATATTATTCAGCACCTCAAAATTCTCAGTTAGAAGGTATTTTTGATCAAATATCGCAAGATATATGTACTCAAAAAACGAATATTTCCGGTATAAAGTTTCATGATATGAATGGAGATGGAGTCCAAAACACGGGAGAAGGCCCGATAGAAAACATTCAAATTTCCCTTGATTCAGCAGATAGTAATGGTAATTCGACAGGGATTGCGGGTATAACTAATACTGCTGCTGATGGTTCTTATAGCTTCTCAGGTATTGCACCGGGGACATATATTGTAAGAGAAAATATTGCTGCTCTACCAGGCTGGACACAAACTTTTCCTACTGCTAATAATGGTGTTTATTTTGTTACGCTGACTGAGGGTCAGCAGATAAACCACCTTAATTTTGGGAATGCAAATTGTGGTAACCTTTGTGATGCAACCGTATCTGGTATCAAATATTACGATACTAATCATAATGGCATCTATGATGCTGGAGAAACTAAGTTAAGTGGCTGGTTGATTGAAATGATACACAGTGATGGCTCATTCTCTTTTGATGTAACAGACAGTAACGGAGATTATTCAATTAATATTCCACATACTATGTTGGCAGAAACTGTTACGCTTAGCGAATGGATGCAACCTTTTTGGGTCGCCGTTGCGCCTGTTGCAGGCACCTATCCGAGTATCCCTGTGACGACAGGTGATCAGTTAA
>JAGLDH010000224.1 GCA_023145835.1 Methylococcales bacterium | reverse complement strand
AAGCTGGCTGACCCCTTGATATTTTCCCCTTGATATTTTCATTGATTATGAAGCAAATCAGGAATTGCTCTTTATTCTGATATCTCAGCAGAAAATTGGAAATCGTCCAGGTCGAATAGAGCCTCGCGCAGTTAAGCGAAGGCCAAAACCATTTTCTTTATTGATGAAACCCAGAGAAGAAGCAAGAGCAGAGATTAGAAAGAACGGTCATCCAAATAAAATTAGGTAGGTTATTGTAATTAAACAAAATTTATTATTAAGTAAGTGCCATTCTACTCTGACCCCAATTATTTCAGAATTTGAGTATGATCAATCTGTCAATTGGTAACTCTGGAGGATTTTATTTTTAGGTGCTGTTCCAAAAACTTGATGGAACCGGCATAGGTGTCCTATTGTCCTTCGTACTCAGAATCCGCTTTCACCACTATTTTAGTGCACCGAGAGTTCATCAATAAGCATTTTTGTTGCCTGTCACAAACCCGATATCCATTTCTCAGTTAGATTTTTTGCCATTTTAGCCATAATATTCTTCCCATAAGAACGGAAAGTGCGTTAAAATTCCTATCTATTGATTGCAATCGCTGTTGCTGAAAAACCACTAGCGACAACAGAGCCAAGTCTTTCACCATCAAAGCCTTCCCCTATTTTCGAGAAACCAAACCCTGGTTATGCGGTCAGTCAAATCTGTGTTTTTTCTGGACGCCTGCCTAGCATTAAGACATGGTAACCCAGTGAAACACCTCTTAATAAATAATAAAATATCACCATTATTCAGGAGTTCCATATGATCGTCAGCGGTTATTCATCCATCACCTCTGTTCGCCCTGGAAGTTCTATACGCTTTCATCTAAAAGGCGATTCAGCAGGCTCAGTCACTCTCAACATAAAACGCATCGGTGATCTGTCAACCCATTCAAACTTCACCGCTCGACTCGAAGCAAACGGCCCTCTTACAGACAATGCTTGGGAAGGTTTCGATTGGCCGGTCACCAAAACATTTAGAGTGCCAACCCGTTGGCCTTCAGGGTTTTATACACTGAATCACGGCACGGACACGGTACTGAGTTTTGTCGTACGGGCAAGGGCCCCCGGCTCAACCTCCAGCATCTTATTTCAAATCAGTTTTCTCACACCTGCCGCTTACAACAGTGCAGGTGGCAAAAGTTTCTACTTCCCTTTTGATAACACTCAGCGGGCTCGCAAAGTTTCGCTGCTCCGCCCAGGCAGCTCACCGCGTACACGGCATGATAGAAATCCAGAACTTATCAGAGAAGCAAAGTTAGTTGAGTGGCTACAGGAAGAAGGCATCGCTATTGAATGCTGCTCAAGTATTGACTTACACAGCACACCCAACCTGCTCGAGCACTACGATTGTTTAGTGATTGGTTATCACGATGAATACTGGACAAAACCCATGCGTGATCACTGCGAAACATTTATCGCCGATGGTGGCAATATGATTATTCTGTCTGGTAACACTTGTTACCGCCAGGTTCGATTAGAAGATCACAACCGCCTATTAGTCTTTTATAAGTTCCCGGAGCTGGACACTGAAACCCCTCATCTTGAACAAACTGCAATAGCCTGGGCTGAACCTCCCGTTAATCGCCCACAGAATACATTGCTCGGTGTTGGCTGGACCGAGGGGGCTTTTGGCAGAGGCGATAGCGGTGCCTATTCTATTCGGTTTCCCGACCATTGGGTCTTCGAACAGGTAACTACCCGCCATTTAGCAAGATTTCTCAATTACGAAACCGATGCAGCAGATTACATTGAAGAACCGGAAGGTTACCCACGAGTGAGCGGTGCAGAAAACACACCGTTGTCGGCAACACTATTAGCAACGGCGGATCTACGCCATTGGGGTGGCAAACCAGGCAGAGCAACCATGAGTTTATACTCACGCAACGGCAGTGTTTTTAATGCAGCAACAACCGAGTGGCTTGATCGAGTGCGTTATGATCCCGTGGTGACCCAAATCACCCGTAACGTTTTCGAGCGTTTGCAGTCTCGCATTCCACGAGATTGGGAATTAATTGGTCACGCAAGCACAGGCAAGGCGATGGCAGCGCTCAACGGCAAACTCTTTCTTGCCAGTAGTGATAATCGTCTTTGGCGGCGACACCCGGTTGGTGCTGATGTGCCCTGGAAACATATTGGACATGCAAACCACGTCATTGCAATGACAGCAACTGGCGATAGTCTGTTTTGTGTCGATCGAGGTAACCGTTTATGGTGGCGGCACGCTATTGAGGCTGATGTGGGATGGACCTCTATCGGTTATGGTGGCGAAGGGGGGGGGCAAAGCACTCGCCGCAGTAGGAGGGATGCTCTACGCTATTGATCGTGTAGGAAGACTTGTCCAGAGGCCTGCCACTCACACCGCAGCGAACTGGACAGTGGTTAAACGCTCATATGACGGCCATGAAGTTGAGCGAATGCCTACAATCAATGCGCTTACCTCGTACGGTGATATTTTATTCGCATCAACCACGGATAATAAACTCCTTCGCACAAACACGGATTGGATTAATGAAAGTGATACGTGGCAGAGGGTTCATCATTGTTATTTTTCTGTTGGCTTAGCGGTAGTGCAATGGATGTTATTCGTTGTCACTCGGGAGGGGAGAATCTGGCGCATGGATTTATCAGGACTGGGCGGCTCTTCGTGACAGAGACTCCAGCTCAATACACTAAGGTGTGCCATTATTGACATGAAAAAAGAAAAAGAACTGCTTTGAAAGAGTCCCGTTTATTAAAAAGACAACCCTTGAAAATAGAAACAAGACTGCTGACAGTTTTCCGTCTTTATAGCGCTAACCATGAAATAACTGGCCTCAGCCCAGTTGATTGATAAGTTATGGAGCTTTCAAGTTATCGCGGGTTTCAAACTCCGTGACGCTTTTCTCTTTCATGCCACACAAAATTGGCATGGTGGTATCAGTTTTTTATTTCTAGTTTTATTCCAAATATTTTTTTAAAATAGTTTCTTTTTGTTTTGGTATTAACTCAATATTTTTTTCTAATTTGATTATTTTTTGTTCCGCCTTTTCAATTAAAGCAACTATCTTCTTTTGTTCTTCAATAGGGAGCAATGGGATTTTAATTGAAGATAATAATCCTTGATTTAAACTTTTAATATTTGAGCCTTTACTATCCTTAGTTAATTCATTTCGAACAATATCTGTTTTCAAATAATAGCAAAGAAATTTAGAATCTACTGCTTGAGATTTCACCCTTATTCTTATTGTGAAACCAGAAAAAGAAGTCTTATCCTTTAATTCACTTAAATATAAAAATCTACCTACTAGTTTTGCCGAACCATTTGACCTTACTACTAAAATATCTTTTTGTTTCAATTCATAATCTTCACTTAAATTACCATCGATTTGTATTTTTCCGAGATTTTCTAGATTAGGAGAAAAATTATCTTTAAAATCTCCTACACCTACAATTGTTACTATCTCACCTAAACTCTGTCTGTTATAGTTCAAACCATTTTTAAAGCTGGTAATATCACCTAATAATATTGCTTTATGTTTTAGTTCAATGAAATTTGAGAGGATTCCTTGCTTTTGTTTATCAATTTCTTCAATAGCTTTTTGTTCTTGGTTTTCTAAAACTTCAATTTCGGCTACTATTTTCTTTTGAATCTCTTTTGGAGGGAGAGGGATTTTTATTTCATTGATTATTCCAGATAAATTATTAATATTAGAACCGCTTCCAATATCACGTATAGATTGTCTAAGTAGCGTATTTAAAAGCTGGAAGAAATATTTAGGTTCATTATTGTTTTTGACACGAATAATTCCCATAAATCCACCAGCATAATAGTTTGTGTCATCTTTAATGAAGGCAACCTTGCCTAAATGCTGTTTACTTCCACTTGAAAAACAAATAAAAATATCATTACTCTTTAATTTCTTTTCATCAGAAATTTGATAATCATCATACAAAAAAACTTCTTTTTTTATTTCAAAACTTCCTTTAAGAGTAATATTATCAGCCGTTAAAATTATTTTAGAAGTTTCAGTATTGGATTGGTCAGATTTAGAATACGTTACCCCTCTATAAATGTCTGCTATTTCATCAAACCTTTTACTTTCATATTTGCTCCCAATTTTTACTTTTTTTTTAACCGATAGTGAAATGGTTTTTTCAAAATCCACACGATCAAATGTAAGCATATTTGCTAGATTTTGGTAGCTTACATTTTGTTTTAAGTTTTCTGGTAAGTCTAAATCAAATTCGTTGTTAAAAGCCTTGTAAATGTAGGTGCTTACTTTTTCAAAATTCACAAAACTATTAGCATCATAAAGCTGAGTACATTCGTCTATACTTTTGCTTCTTTGAATTGGGTGGATTCCTTCGCTTCCTCTACGATTGCTAAATTCATAGCCTAAAAAGCGTTTTTCTTCATTTTTGCTTCCTGTCTTAAACAGTACTATTTTTTGAGGGTAAGTAATAATAAAATACACTAATTTATCTTGTTCTAAAGCTAAAATTAAATTCGAGAGTTCTTGTTCACTTTTAGCTTTTATTTTCTTTTTGTATTCTTGATAAATTTCGTGTTCTTCTACTTTTTTATTAGGCGTTTTTTGAAGCAATGTCTTGTAGTCTTCAAATGTTAAATTATCCCAAACGTGGGCAACATATTTAGAAATAGGAGTTTCTATTCCGTTTATAGTTACATCCTGTAAATTAACAAACACTTTTTTTATTGTATCTTTTATGTTCGTCGCATCTGCATTGTTTCTACGCCTTAAAAATAGTGTTACCGTATTGGTTCCAGTTGCCATAAAGGTATTAGAACCCATTTCTGCAATCGCTAAAATATCAAAGTGTTCTAACAGTATTTCTCTTGTTTGAGTATAAATTCCAGTGTTGCTTAAAATACTGCTCGGCAAAATAATACCAGCCACACCGCCATCTTTTAAAAGTTGCTTGGTACGCTCTATAAACAAACATTCTATTTCAGAACTTTGGTCAGTTAATCGTTTGTATAAATCAAATCCAATTTTAGATTTTTCTTCACCCATTAATCCTTTAAATGCAGAAACAGAGTAGGGGGGATTCGAAATAACTACATCAAATTGTTTGTTGTCTTGCGGATAAGTTTTATCCGTTTCTGTTAAGAGGTCTTTAAATTCTGTAGAAGTAGTAAAATCACCTAAACCATCTCCGTGAATGACTTTAGCCAAACCATCACCGTGTAAATAACAGCTTACTTTTGCTGTTTTTACTAATCGGTAATCTTTTTCAACCCCGTAAACATAATCTTCTGCCCAATCGAATTGGTCTTTTTGCCAACTATCTAAAGCTTTTCTTGTACTTGGGTTGTAATCTTTAGGGTTTAACTTATCAATGTATTTCTGAACTTCTTCCATTGATTCAGTAATAAAATGCCCGCTTCCTGTTGCATAATCAATTACGGTTGGTAACAAGTCTTTTTTGTTTCCTTCTTCCAATTTTTTCTTTGTGATTTCTTGAAAGGGTAAACTCTTTATGATGAAGCGAGCAATCGGAACAGGAGTAAAAAACTGCCCTGATTCTTGCTTTAGTCCTGTTGTTAATAAAAGTTCAAAGAAATCACTTAAAAACTGTTGGCGATAATTGTATCTAATTTGGTAGACTTGAAGTAATTCAACCACTTCTTTTACAACTTTTGCATTCTCTTGAAAAGAGGCATCATCATAAACTTCTTTTATGGCAAATTCATTATTCTTTTTAAGACGAATTTCAGTTAGAATTTCTTTGAATTGCTCACGATATTTATCGTCAACTTGTTGGAATCGTTTATCAAACTCTTTGTCGCTAACGTCCGTAACTTTCTTTTCTAGCAGTTCAAGCATTCCTCTGTTGTAAAGGTCTGTCATTCGTTTTTGAAAAGAAATATGACTATCTTCTCCTTCTAACCATTGAAAATGGAGTTGCTCATCGTCATTTCTATCTTCATCAACAATCTTGCATAGAAACAACGTAAATATTTTGTTAAAAGCATTTGGCTTGTCTGAAACGACATTGTGTCTTAGTATTTCTAAAAAACGGTTGAAGATAAAACTACTATCCTCTTGTTTTAATACTTTTAAATCTTTTTTAATTAAAGCTTTGCTTTGAAATTCATAAGCAGAAGCCCATCTATCAAAAATTCCGTTTGTTTTTGGTGATTTATTCCACCTTTCAAAAAAATCTTTAACATTTGCTGTTTGTCGGTAGTCTTCTTCAATTTTTACAATTTTATTTATGTATTTTATTTCTTTCCCATCTAATGCAGAAGCATACAGCATTATTACTTCTGCATTTTTGTCTTGTTGGAAATAGGTAAATAATTGACCACCATTTTTTTCTAAGTTTTTAAATTCTTTATCAAATTCAGCCTCCCAAGTTTTGCACTCTATCATTAGATAGGCAATATCATCATCACGAGTAATAAATATATCCAAGCGACCGCTTGTGCCGTGACCTGTCTTCCATGTTTTTTCTAATGTGATATTTTGAGGTGGATAGCCTTTTTCTAGCAGACGGTCTACGCATTCTAAAACCACCCAATTTTCAGCCTGAGAAAAGTTTTGCGTAGTTTTGCTTTCAGATTTTATTTTATCGCCGTAATGGATGAGTTCTTTTTCAAAATCTATTTCAATACTATATCCATTATGAGACAAGTATTGTTTTCGAAATACTCCTAACGTATTTTCTTTAGGGACAAATCCTAATTTTGAGGAGATTTTCTTATAATCCATTTTTACATTTTATTCAAGTGTTATTTTTCCTCCATTTTATATGGATAATGCTTTCTGTTCAAACATTAATCCTAGTCCAAATATTCCTACCTTCGCAATCGTCCAGCTTTTCTTTTCCACAATAAGTTTGGCATACATCTAAACCCCAAGCGTTGCAGTGCGTCAGCTTTCCATTTCCCGCGTCAAGCTTGGTATAAATCAGGATTGCTCTTGCTCTTTGCTTTTTCGATCGCATGGCAGTCGTCCGAGCTTCCTTTTTCAGCACTCAATTTCGCAAATATCAGAATTTTGCTTTTGCTCTTTCTAAATCCTTTGGCATTCCGTCGAGCTTATTTTCTCTGCACTCACCTTGGCAAACATCAAGACTCGCTTTTGATTTTTCACAGGCTTATATTTTCCACATCCGTGTTAGCTTTTTCACATCAAACTTTGATTCACAGCACTCAGTTTCCGCTCTTTCAACACCAGATTTCTTTTCCGCTAATGCCTTCGCAGAAGGCTATAACCATAAAATAACTTGCTGTGTTCAACGTCAGGACTACGAATAAGGGCTTACTAGCTTCAGCAAGATGAACTTTGCATTAG
>JAGLDH010000223.1 GCA_023145835.1 Methylococcales bacterium | reverse complement strand
GGTGAATAGTTGGAGCCCAGTACCACAAAGTAACTGGACCTGCCGTACCAACAGATTTTGATCCTGCCAGTTTATTAAATAATGATAGGGCTTGATACTAATATTTTAGCTCGTTACTACATTCAGGATGAAGCGGATATAGAGGCTGAAAAACAACATAAGTCAGCTCGAAAATTGATAGAGTCAGGAGAGCCATTAATGGTTTGCAAAACGGTTCTCCTCGAATTTGAATGGGTAATGAGAGGCTATTATCAATTCACTTCTTCTGATGTTAGTCATGTTTTTCAACATTTATTATCCTTGGAACATCTGATGATAGAAGATCGTACGGCTACGCAACAAGCAATTAATAACTATAAACTTGGGTTTTATTTTGCTGACGTGCTGCACCATGCCAGCTACAAAGGTTGCAATACCATTGCTTCTTTTGACGATAAAAATTTTGTGAGGCGTGCAAAACGAAATAGCTTAATGCCTTCTGTAATAGTACCAAAATGAAGGAATTTCGAGTTCTGTGTAGAGAAAGATAATCTATGATTTTCATAGAATTTATAACTAAAAAACCACCCGATAAAGAGGGTAATTTTTACGTTAGAATAAAACTAGTGGGTGGTGCACTTGCTACCTGAACGTGGCGGCGACCCTACCTAACGGATACAAAACTGGCGATCAAGATAATTAATCACCTGAACAAACTGACTAAAGTCTATGGCATTACCCTAGAATAATCAGTTGTGCTAGAAACCGTGATCAACAGATTTTTCTAAGATTATACAACGCGAACATTTTGTCTTGAAAAGAATCATTTTTGTCTTTCCTTCTATTCTAGGCGTTACGCATTTACAGAATAAATACCTCAAAAAAACATTAAGTTTAATCAATGTCTTTTTATTTAAATTTTAAGTTGCAATTATTTATTTGATTTTATTAGCATTTTTTGTCCAATCGTAATTTATATATACTTTCGTATAATAAAAAAAAAATTTAATACGTCTATTCTTTAGTTCTGTATAGAACCTCTAATCAACTTAATCAGAGGTTCCTTAAACAGACACGTTATTAAATTCGCCAACAAAAACACCTAAAAAAATGAATAAGACTAATCTTTACAATGGACGATATTTTTTTATTTACATCCTGAGTTCTTTTTTTGTGCTTGGCTCTGTTCATTCCGTAGAAATCCCTAGTGCAGGTCAAGAGTTAAGAAGACAGGAACAGCAGAAGTTTTTTAAAGATCTACCTAAAAAAGTACCAGACCCCGCTCCACTAAGTAAAGAAAAACAACACTCTGAGAATAAAACAGTTATTTCCATCAAAGAATTTGTTTTTACAGGCGAACCTACTGTTTTTACTGAACAACAGCTTCAAGCTATGGTTGCAGAGTATACGGGTAAAAAAATATTTTTATCCGAGCTCATTCAAGCTGTAAATCAAATAACTCAGCAATATATAAAGAAAGGTTATTTATTAGCCAGAGCCAAACTACCCCCTCAAGATGTGACTGAAGGTTTAATTTCCATACGCATTCAAGAAGGAATACTTAATAAAAATGATGGGATTAAAATTAACAGTCAAGGGGCTAGACTTAATACGGATTTTTCAAAAAAAATATTCGCTAATGCGATGCAGCCTGGATCTATCATTCAGCAAGAACAACTTGAACGAGGCGCATTATTATTGAACGACCTTCCGGGTGTTAAGGCATCTGTAAATTTAGAGCCAGGAAGTGAGCCGGGGACAACTAGCGTAGTCTTGGATATAGCAGAAGATGCTCTGATTAACCCAAGTATCACTTGGGATAACACAGGAAGTCGTTTAACAGGGGCATATAAAGGTGGTTTTGCATTAGCCATCAATGACCTGACGGGGTATGGCGACCAAATAGCGGCCTCTTATCAAGGATCTTTAGATGGTGGTGCATTCCATTACACTAATATTTCAGGAAAAATACCGATTGGTTATTCTGGATTTAAGCTGGGAACATCATTTCAATATTTGGCTTATGAAGCAGGAAAAGAATTTGAAAACCTAGGCTCAAAAGGTGATGCAATTCAATGGGATGTCAATGGTGAATATCCCCTTCTTCGTAGCCGTAAAGCTAACGTTTGGATACGCGCAGGATTTAACCAAAAAATATTACGCGGTGAAGCACTTGGAGAATCAATCAACCATAGATTTTTAAATATAGGCAGCCTTGGTTTTGTCGCTAACTATATTGATGATTATTTTAATGGTGGTTTTACACAAACTAGTTTTACCGCCTTTTACGGAAATAATGATCTGTCCGGATTAAAAGCATCTTTTCAAGAGGATCAATCTGCAACAGGAGCAAAAACAGATGGAAACTTTGCCAAATTTGACTTTAATGTTCGCCGAGTACAAAGGGCAACTGATGATTTGAATTTGATTGCAAATATCTCAGGACAGATTGCTACAAAAAACCTGTCACCTTCAGAAAAAACCCAACTGGGTGGCGCTTTTGGGGTAAGAGCTTACCCAACAGGCGAGGCGACAGGGGATCATGGTGTCCTTATCAATATTGAGAGTATCTATACTGTCATGAGAAATACACTGTTAGGTGATGTGAGTTTTATTGGGTTTTACGATTGGGGTCGAATTCAACAGTTTCAAAATGCGGAAAAACTTATTCTTTCCTCCCCTAATAATTATAATCTTTCTGGTTATGGTGTTGGATTAAAAGTAGGGAAACCGGGCCACTTTGATATTAACCTGACCGTTGCTCGAAGAATTGGAAACAACCCTGCAAGAGATATAGCTACTGGAGATGATTCTGATGGCTCTAAGGATAAAACACGTTTCTGGTTTAGTACCTCCTTAACATTCTAGGCTAATTATTATGACAACTATTATTGATCTAAGAAAAAAAGAAATGAACAAACGAGATACCTGGCTACTAACAATAGAGATTAGCTTGCTTTGTTGTATAACCCCATTGGAAGTACTGGCTGTTCCTATAGTGAACGAACTTCCTTCTGGTGGTCAGATCGTTGCGGGTAGCGGCACAATTTCTCAAACAAATAACAAACTAACGCTCCAACAAAATTCAAATCGTTTAATCACTAACTGGAATACCTTTAATATTGGCAGTCGTGCAGAAGTAAACTTTCAACAACCTAGTGGTTCGAGTATTGCTTTAAACCGGGTTACATCACAAGGTGCAAGCCATATTTATGGTCGCCTCAATGCCAACGGACAGGTTTTTTTAATCAACCCTTCGGGAGTCCTTTTTGCACGCGGTGCTCAAGTTGATGTTGGGGGTATTGTTGCTTCAACACTCAATATAAGCAATGAAAATTTTCTCAATGGAAATATTGTTTTTGAAAATAACGGTCATGCAGGCGATATTTTAAGTCAAGGTGAGATAACGGCACTTTCAGGCGGCTATGTGGCACTCATAGCGCCTCGCATCCAAAACGAAGGCGACATTAAAGCACCAGACGGAACAGTCGCTTTGGGTTCTGGGAACAAAGTCACATTAAATTTTGCAAGTGACAACCTAATCAACTTAACGGTTGATCAAGGTACCATTGATGCACTGATAGAAAACAAATCACTTATTCAGGCTCAAAATGGTGTCGTTATTCTGTCTGCAAAAGCACTGGATACGGTCACTCGTTCGGTTGTCAGTAACAGCGGCATAATTGAAGCGACTGGGGCCATAAATAAAGGAGGGCGTATCCTACTCACGGCAGATGAGGGTAGCGTTAGTGTTTTAGGTACACTCGATGCATCATCAACCAATAATCAAGGGGGTGAAATCAACCTCACTGCCGATTCCATCCTCTTAAAAACATCGTCTCAACTTAATGCAAAAGGAGCGACAGGTGGCGGTGAAATTTTGGTGGGTGGTGACTGGCAAGGCAGTGGTGACATGCATCAAGCCTCAACCGTCACCATGGAACAAGGTGCAAAAATTGATGCCAGTGCAACACAAAAAGGCGATGGCGGTAAAGTAGTGCTGTGGTCTGATATTAATAATGCTGAATCAATCACCACAGCTAAAGGTGAAATTAAAGCGCGTGGCGGTATTGATGGTGGTGATGGTGGACAAATTGAAACATCTGGCCATACGCTTGATGCCGAAGGCATTATTGTCAATGCGGGTGCAGACAAGGGGACAGGTGGTTTATGGTTACTTGACCCAACAGATAGTGCGATAGACCAAGCAATAGCTAACACGTATGCCGCTACTCTAAATACAGGGACAAGTGTTCTAAATCAAGTGGCAGGAGATATTACACTTAATAATGGTGTAAATATAATTAAAACAGCGGGTGGTGAAGCTACTCTAACTTTAGAAGCGACTCAGGACATTATTCTTGGCGATAATTCTTCGATAAGTAGCAGTGCTAACTCTTTAAATATTTCACTTTTAGCAAGTAGAGAGATAAAAGGTAATGGCGGAGCAGTGACACTCACTTCAAACGGTGGTGATGTTTTGCTGAGTTCAGACACCGATGCTTCAGGCGGTGGTCCAATTGATATTGCAAATGGTTTGACGATTAACTCAAATGGTGGCGATATAACACTTGGAGGGGGTGATGCTACGGGTAGTGGTTATGCACAAGGGGTAGATCTTAATAGTGGTGAAGGAATCCGTCTTGCGGGCACAGTAACATTTAACTCTGCAGGTGGTGATATTACTCTTCGTGGCAAGTCATTTGCCGGGGGAGGAGCTGGTGTAAATTGGGGAGAATGGGGGCTTGGGTTTTGGGGTGGCGATTTATCTATAAACAGTGGCGTAGGAAAAATACTTCTTGATGGTGTTGGTCAAACAGATGGTACAGGTAGCTTGAGTCAGGGTGTCGTCATTAATGGCACAACAGCAATTATTCAATCAGCGAGCACCTCTGCGGACGCGATAAAAATCATTGGTGAGGCGAGCGTATCAACAGATGGTTCTAACTACGGAATTGAATTCAAAGGTGCAAGCACTAAGGTATATGCCACAGGAGCAGGTGGAGGGATCACCCTCGATGCTGAGGCAGGTAGCAGCGGTTTAGATTTTGTACTGAGCGATGACGTCGAAATTTTGGCCAGCAACGGTCCTATACAGCTTATTGGTCACGGAGATACATTTTGGAGGAATGGCACAACTTATTTAGGCTCAAAAGTAGGAACACCCATCGCTACAAGCACTAGCAATATTTTTGTGACAACTGATCTCCATGTTTTTAATGGATCTGCACCCGATATAAATACGTCAGGTGATTTCACCTGGAAATCAGCATCAACTAGTTTTGGGGAAGGTGTTCAGACCAGTTGGTATAACTACAATTTGACGGGCGGACAAACTTTAAACAACCTTGTTATAGGAAATGCCACGAATACAAGCAACATAACATTAGGTTCTGCCATGACGTTTCTGGGTGATTATACTGTTTATGGTAATCATATTTTTCTTCATTCTAATTTAGAATCAACAGGTGCTGGTAATATTAATTTACTTGCAAAGGGTGAAATTACTCAAATTGTGGACTCCGCCGTTTCTCTAACTTCTGCAGGGGGTAATGTCTTACTTTCATCAGACACCGATGCCTCAGGTGGGGGCCAGATAGGCTTTAACAGTGGATTTAGTGTTGCAACATCGGGAGGTAACATCACTTTGGGTGGTGGCGATACATCTGGGTCGGGTTATGCCGAGGGCTATAATGCTGGAAACTCAGAGGGTATCCGTTTAGATGGAACCGTTGACCTTAACTCT
>JAGLDH010000222.1 GCA_023145835.1 Methylococcales bacterium | reverse complement strand
GATGAACGCTGTTGGTTTTTAGCGATAGATTTTGATAAGGCTAATTGGCAAGAAGATGTCAAAGCATTTGCGTTAGTTTGCAAAGAAAATATCATGGCTATGAGGCTTATTTTCCTCTGTGGGCATTGGCTAGATATCGTAACTTGAAAAATGGTGTGGGGTCTTTTCAGTAAAAGTAGCGGGCTATTTTTTATCGAAATATTTATCCACTGTGGCAAATAGAGAAAAATCAAATATTGCTCCGGTTAATCCTAACCAAGGTGTGATTTCTATGGGGTTATTAAATATCCATGCCCATGGGTATTTAGCATAGTCAAGATAGACTGATGAATGTATATGTTCTCCTGATTGGTTAAACGAAAGATATATGTATTGGGAAGCCCAAGCCATTCCTTCTCTTTCATGCATCCATGTAACAGCATACCAGTCCCAAATACAGTTTAATATGAGGGGAGCAGGAAGAAAATAGATAAACTTTTTGACATTAATGACATCACGACAATAGATAAAAAGTAATAAGCCGGGGGCTGCAAATACTAGAGTGACAGTTTGTCCACAAAGTTCGGTAAATAACAAAAAGAAAAGAATAATAAATGTATATATTACGATGATAATATTCATCACTAATGGACGGTTTTCTACCATGTCTTCTATGTCGATATATCTGTACACAATATAAAGAAGGGTGGTACAGCCAGGATAGAATAGCCAATCTTCAAGAGATTGAATAAATTCAATATTAGTTACAGACCAAGGCGGGAAAAGCCAGGATGGAAATATTGGGTCAGAATGAATCATCAATATATTCCATATCCAGCCCAATACGGTTGCTATGCCTACACTAGTAATTAACGAATTGAGTCTTTTTTTATTTTCCGGGAGTTTTGAATAAAAAAAGAAACAGAGACAAATAATAGAAGTCATGATGATGGGATAGCCAATTCCTATTAGTTGCTCTAAAAGGCTTTCTGGTTTGCCATCTTTGAGGTATTCATAGAGCCAACCATTTTTTTCTAGTTCATCCCAATATTCTAAATTTGTTTTAAATGACACTATTACTCCTTATTAATCGATTAGCATATAATACCAAGTCTAAAGACTTGTAAACACGTTAATTTTTTCAAAATAATACTGACACACTTGTTGAAATTTAGTTGGTTTAGGTTCATGTTTTTATATGTTATTCCTAATAATATGACAATATTCAGCTAATCTTATGATTTATAGAAAACTATAGATTTCAGATTAGCTATGAACTATTTAAAAAGTGCTTATAAACAAATATTATTACCCTTGTTGTATCTTTCTCATGTGACGGTTGTTTATTGTTCCAACCGTTAGTAAAAACTATGCACTTTAGTGCAAGACTTTTAGTAAAACTCTCATTTATGAGGCTTCACTTTAAATTTAATATATTTAGATGAAAATAAAATTGAAGCAAAATTATTGGGATCTAAGCTAAAAGGTTCGTTAGTCAAATAGCTAACAAATGCGAGTGTTTTTAATCGGCTTAAGCCGATTAACGACTTTCAGTCGTAAGTCAAACTATGCATCTTTCAGTGCATAGTTTGTTGATTCTGATCAAAATGACTTAATGGATTTAAGTGTTGAAGACTTATTGAATGTAGAAGTTATCTCTGTTTCAAAGAAGGCGAAATCCCTAAATGACTCGCCTGCTGCTATTTATGTGATTAATCAGAGTGATATAAAGTGGATAGGCGCGACTTCAATACCGGAAGCTTTACGATTAGCACCCGGTCTAGATGTTGCTCGTGTTGATGCGAATAAATGGGCAGTTAGTGCTCGAGGTTTTAATGGGCGGTTTGCGAATAAGTTATTAGTGTTGGTTGATGGTCGAAATGTTTATACACGAACATTTGCCGGTGTTTATTGGGAAAACCTTGGTGTAATGCTAGAGGATGTTGAGCGCATTGAAGTGGTGCGTGGGCCGGGGGCTACTTTATGGGGAGCCAATGCGGTGAATGGTGTGATAAATATTATTACTAAATACTCGGCGGAGACCCAAGGTGGGTTATTGGTTGCCGGAGGGGGTACTGAAGAGAATGGATTCGGTGCTTTTTGGTATGGTGGAGAGCTTGCTTCTGATACTACGATGCGTGGATATCTGAAAGGGTTTAAAAAGGGGGGAAGTACAAATGAGAAAGGAAATAACGCGCATGATAACTGGGATAAAATACAAGGGGGCTTTAGAATAGATTCTCAGCTCACTAGCAACAAGTCCTTGCCTGGTACACCTGATATTGTTTTTAAAAAATATAAAACGGCTATTTTTGTTCAAGGGTGCTATTGGCACAGGCATGAGAATTGTAAACTAGCAAGTATGCCTAAGCAAAATAATGAATTTTGGATAAAAAAATTTAACGCTACTCTTCGCAGAGATGGAATAGTTTATTTTAAGCTGAAACAACTTGGCTGGAGGGTTTCTGTAATTTGGGAATGTGCTACTCGGGACAAAGTATTTTTACCTGGGCATATTAAAACTTTGGTAGTCTGGCTAAAATCTGAATATGAGTATATTGAAATTCCAGATTTTTTTTCTGAGGCTGATGGGTTTTGAATTCGAATGAGTTAATGAAAGTCAGAGTTCTAATTAAGTTTCATAACCAAAAAATCAACCAGACGAGCTGGTTATTTTTGGCGTTATATGCCTCCTTCGAAGGCATTAACGGAAAAGAAATAATGTGGCTACACTAAACAGTACTGTTCACATTAAGTATGACGGTGAAAATGTAGTTTTGATTGCACTCTGTTAAAAATTATTATTAAATCTGCACTCCTAAGGGGCAACTACGATTTGTTGATAATTACTCTAGCCACTCAATTACATGATCTTCTAAATCATCAACTTCAGATTCTTTCATTGCATAGCTACAAATAGAAACGCCGGATTCTTTAACACTTTCTGTTGTGCCAGTAATAAGCGGATGCCAAGAGGGTAACTTTTTCCCGTCACATAATAAGCGATAAGCACAGGTCGTAGGAAGCCAATTGTATTCCGAAAAATCATGTTGCTTTAAATCTAAACACTCTGGAACAAGGGTTGTACGCTCTAAATAACGCGTACATCGGCACGTCTCCAGATCAATTAAATCAC
>JAGLDH010000221.1 GCA_023145835.1 Methylococcales bacterium | reverse complement strand
CTTACTGAGCAGGCTCTAATTATTACTGCTAATTATTATGACCCTAATTATTTCCGGGTTTTAAAGGAGTTAACTCGGTTTTCGTGCATTATTATGCCAAAAAATGCCCTATACTTTAATAATATCAATAGGCTGGAGTTCCTGAGCAGACTCTAATTAAATGTTTTCAAAACTGGGGGAGTTTCCTGATGCTTTTGACCGTCTGCTTGATTTTTTGTTATACAGTTACTTCCAGAATTTTATTTTTTCGATGAAGAGCAATATTGCTAGGAGTTTCACCACATGAAATTTTAAAAACAAAACAATGCCGTGCTTTATGGTATTTGTCGTTACCATAAAAGTTAATATACATGTTTTTAAGCTCTTCTTTCCTATATAAATTCAAAGATTTTTTTGATTCATCTGCATGAAGTCTTTCTGTTTTTTTATTTAATACTTCCTGCAATGAAATATTGTCTGAAATAAGTAACTGAGTAAAGTTTTTTACTTGTGCATAAAAAAGTGCATGATTGTTATCAAGTACTTTATCCACTAAACCAATTTTTGCCGCATAAATGGTACTAATTGGTAAACATTGTTCTGTAAGTTCTATCGCTTTTTCACTACCCACGCGCTTAGGTAAACAATATGTCCAATATTCAGAACCAAATAAATCTCCCATGCTTTTATAGTGCGGGTTCATAATGGTACCTTTTCTAGCAAAAACATAATCCGCACCTAAAGCTAACATAACACCTCCAGCACCTGAGTTCCCTCCCATAGCAGAAATAGTTAGCTTATCGGTTGTTGTAATAAGTTGGTGAATAATGTCATTAATGGCATTAATGTTAAACCAGGATTCATCCCCTGTACTTTCTGCCGCTTCGATAGTGTTTAAGTGGATGCCATTTGACCAATAATTCTCACCCCCTAATAAAACAATCGCTTTAATAGGTAAAGTAGCAGCATGTTTATAAACTTGTAAAAGTAATTCACATTGCTGAGTGTTCATAGCTCCGTTGTGAAATTCAAAATGTAAATAAGCAACATTATCTTCTAATGAATACCACAGTTCTTGGCAAGGAAGTTGTTTACCTTCTTTACTGTAATCAATTTCAATATTTTTAATATCTTTCGAAAGTAAATTAGCAAGTACTGTGGTTGAGGGAAGTTTTATTGTTTTCTCTCCCTTTGCTAGTTTACGTTTTAAATGTCCAATCCATACTGCACCATCTACTGTTGCTCGACAAATAGCTTGATTAGCGGTTGCAATAATCTCTCCCGCTTTCCCTGTTAAATCATGTTCCTTATGTGCATTATGTAGAAATACACTTTGTCCATAAATTTCATCTAAAACGCCAGGCGAACCGTCTGCAGCAAGAATACATCTTATAATTTCATCGGTTGTTTGAATTTGCCAATTAATACTTCTATCATGCTGTTTCATAAATGGTTGAAACTGTCCTGTAACATCGGCTTTTTTATAATCTAACGGTTCAGGTTTAAAACCGGGTGACTCAAAATAAGTTAAAACCTCCCATAAACATTTAACCGCAGTTTCTGTTACCTCACGATTATAAAGACTACTTTTTGTCGCCAAACGCATAGGAAAGGTTTTGCTAGACCATATATCACCAGCATCCATCTCCTCATCAGCTTGTAACAAAGTAACGCCCCATTCGGGTAAATTATTTTGAATAGTCCAATCTAAAGACGAGGCACTTCTATCACCTTTAATACCAGGGTGAACAATAATACAAGGATAAGTTTTATAAATGTTTGCGGAGAGATGGCGTGTTAAAAAAGGGCAAAGAATTAAATTTGGCTTAAAAAGGTTTACGCCTGCTAGTAACTTTTCATTGTCACCATGATGTAGCTCTACAGACACGTTGTAATTAGCATCTGTTAATTCAGTATAAAACCGTTGAGTTAAGCCATTAAAGGCTGTTGATATAAGTAAAATTTTCATTTGTGTATAATTTAATATTTTTAGTATAACTAAATCACCCGTCTTTATCGGGTGGATTTTTTGGTTATAACTATCAGTGTGGCATTGCAAGACCAGACCTCGCACTTTCGCAAATCCTTTGGCATTCTATCAAGCTTACTTTCTTCGTACCGAATTTTGGCTAACATCAGGGCTCGCTTTGCCTATCTTTTTGCTGTTTCAAGTTGGCTGACCCCTTGATACTCGCTGACCCCTTGATACTCCTTGATACTGCTTGATACTGACCCCTTGATACTGACCCCTTGATACTCTTGATACTTCAAATATTTTTCATAACTTACAAAGTTAATTATTCTAAAATGAATAACACTCAATATTTTCAAGATGACCCGATACGGATAACTCCCTAAATCAAAAGTTCAGTATTTGATATCTATCCATATACAAAGTGAAACCTATAGTTAGGTGTTTACATTTATTAAATAGAATCTCCAACAGTTAGTATACATATTGAGTGGCTCTATCAAATGTTTAAAAATAGAGTTTTGCAAACTACATCACAAAAAATAAAAACTAATAAAACAAAGGGTTATACGTGTTCGAAAGAAGATTAAAGGGGGCAGGGTCTTTACTATTGTTTACCGTATACTGCCTTATTCACCCGAGTTAAAAATTATTGAGATTGTATGGCGTAAAATAAAAGGTCAGGGGTCAAGTCTTGACCCCTTTGTTTTTGCTTTCATGGTAGTTTTTAACTCCTTTTAAAATTAGTGTTCTTTTTCAGTTACCGCTTTTGCTCTTTCCAAATCCTTTGGCATTCCATCAAGCTTACTTTCTCCGTATCGAATCTTGGCAAGCATCAGGCTTGTTTTGACTTTATTTTTGCTTTTTCAAGTTGGCTGACCCCTTGGTATTTAAGTTGGCTGACCCCTTGGTATTTCCTTGGTATTTACCTTGGTATTTATTTTTGTTTTATCTAAATAATGTTTCTTCCAGAGTAACCATTCACTTAGTATTGCTCGTGCTGCACAACTTTCACGTTCTGCTAATTCTCTTCGTAAAGACCACTGGACAATGGCTCTAATATGGTCACGTAGATCTAAAGACTTATTTCCTTTTTTAATATCATATGCAAGAAGGTCAAGATTATCTCTGCTTTGTTCGTTAGTCCCACCTTCCTTAATTATTTTATCAAACCCATTTGAATCGCTATAAAGCCAATCCCATAAATCGACATTGATTTGGCCAATTTCTGGCCAACCAAAGTCTTCAAGATATTTACTTGGGTGCTGTTGGTAATAATCTTCTAACGTTTGGTGTTCATCTTCCTTTAAACTTGGAAACCTATCTGAAAATACTCCAAAGTAGATAGCAAAATCAACTTTGGCAAGGTACTGCACAACATATTTTATTGTTGGAAAACCAGCTGATATTGAGATGCCAGCTCCAAGGAAAGGAATAATTGGTCTCGATTTCGCTTCATCACAAATTAATTTAAGAATATCATGCTTAGTGAGTTTTTCTTGTTTTTCTTGTTTTTCTTGTTTTTCTTGTTTTTCAGTGTTTTTCAGTGTTTTTTTGTTCTTCAGTCGATTTCATACTGGGTATATTCCTTGAGCTGTTTTACAAGCTATGATAAGGGTAAATCATTTAGGTTTCTAAATACGCCTTCATAAAAAATGGTGTACCTTGTTTTCTGCGGCCTTAATTTTCCACCTCACACTCTACGCAGGACACTGTACTTTTTACCCCAATAAACTTCGCATAAGAAGAACAAGGTAAGTTAAATTTCTCGTTATTAAAATTAAGCAAGTTCCATTTCTTTGTTTTCTTGCTCTTTGCTTTTTTGATCGCATGACAGTCGTTAGAGCTTCCTTTTTCAGCACTCAATTTTGCAAACATCTGAATATCGCTTTTACTCTTGCTCAATCCTTTGGCATTCCGTCGAGCTTACTTTCGCAAATCCTTTGGCATTCCATCAAGCTTACTTTCTTCGTACCGAATTTTGGCTAACATCAGGGCTCGCTTTGACTTTCTTTTTGCTATTTCAAGTTGGCTGACCCCTTGATACTCCCCTTGATACTCCTTTGCATTCCATCAAGCTTACTTTCTCCGTATCGAATCTTGGCAAGCATCAGGCTTGTTTTGACTTTATTTTTGCTTTTTCAAGTTGGCTGGCTCCTTGGTATTCTTAAAGGAAATAAGAGGGAGTATTAAAAAAGGATTGGCATTAGGTAATGAGCAGTTTAGAAATCAGATAGAAGCATTAACAAATAGATGAGTTACACCTAGAAAAGCAGGACGACTAAAAAAGAGTATTTTGATTTGATTAATTTTACTCTGACCCTAATTATTATGACCCTAATTATTCGCTTCGCGATCACAATCTAACCTTACTCGTTATACATTCTTCATCGTATCCAACAACCTATTCAAGCTATCATCATCCCACTCTTTGTCTACAAAAGGAACACACGTTTTATCTTTAGAAATATTTAAAGCTGTGCCACCAAAACACCCAATAGGCAAAAATTTTATATGCTCAAGCTCTTTCGCTGCCTTACATGCCAATTCAGCTCTCTCATTCCCCCCAATTAAAATAAAAAACTCATGATCAATTAAATACTTTTTTCTGGCATCAACAAAACCACATTTAAAAGCTTCAATTAATAATTCTTCAGTTGAATTTTTTTCCAAAGAACAGCCTGAAGAAAAATCTGAATGAATAAACATTCCTTGCATACTGTATACGGTGGATAAATTTTTCCTTTCTTGTTGGCACCACTCAAATGCCCCATCCATAACAGCTCTACCTACACCAATATCAGGGCATGATGAAAGGTAAAAACCATTTTCTAATAATTTTAAAGTTATTTTTTTAACAATATTAGCTAATATTTCTTCTTCTTTTAAAGTAGGGTTTTGTTCTTTCAGTTTTTCCATATAGCTATTATCTAATGGCATACTTCCACCAATGAACACTTTCCTTCTTTTTGCTAACGCTCTTATTTTTTTTGGATTATCACCTGTACTGATGAAATTAGCTAATGTTGGCTCCATATTATCGCGAGCATCAGCTCCTTTATATTTTTCACAAACTTTAAGGACTAATTCTTTTAGAAGATTTTCATTTCCCAAATCATATACGAATGTATTCTTTCCTGGCATTTTTTGAATATCTGTATCAGATACTCCTGACGTCCGTGCTTTTAAAATAGGTAGTTTGGTAATGTCAGCAGCTCCTAATTCATATAGTAGCCATGGGCGAATTATTGATTGAGGCGTAAGTATAGGAATAAGACAAGTACTATCTTTTATTGCACAAAGAATCTCAGTCTGCCACTCTTCAGACCCCTTTGGTAATTTTTCTGGTGCAAAATATACTACCAATTTAAGATCCTTAAAAAGCTGAGATAAGGTTTTTACCAGCTCTATGTCATGAGAAGCAAAACTCAAAAATGCAGCATATTTTTTCATAGCCAATTATAAATTTTTATTTTAAAAATCAATATTTTAACAAGTTTAACAATCAATTTTAGAATAAAAAGTACCTGAAGGTGATTATTACAATGTATAACGCCAACTTCACCGGATGCCATAAGGGGCGAGGCTTTTGCGGTTCTTTCTCTTCGCAAAATCCGTGACACTTATGGCAGTCCGCGTGCAAGTTATTGTTAGCATGTTTTAAATATTACTTGGTTCAAAAATGAGTTGATCTTCTATTTTTACAGTGCCATAAAACCTACCATAATCAAACCATCGTTTAAATTGAAGAATTTTTTGATTATGTAAAGTAGAAGTATTTTTCTTGTAATATGTATAATGATTTTCACCAGCTGTCATACTTTGATCACTACTCCATACACAGGCACTAAGGAACAAATGTTTTTTATTGATCAACATTCCATGCCAATTGGGCATATGATCATACTTGCTTATTTTTAATGTAATATTAGTATTATCTTTTGCTTCAATTCTCTTTATTAATTCATCTAATTGTTTTTCATATACATCAAAATGGCTAGGCCATACATTATTTAATACATCAAGTATTTCTGAATTTCTGTCTAAACCTGACAAACGAATTTCTATTTTTTTATCTATTCCACAGTTTTTTTCTATAAACTCTTTAATAAATGAAAAAGACTTATGAAAACAGACGCCTAGCAATCTTATTTTTATTGGTTCCGTTTGTGATACTTCATCATTAATGAGTTTATCAAAAATAGTATTTAAAGAAGGTAGTATTAGATCATAATTATCATAATATTTAGGTGCTATTACCGAATCTAGTTTTAATTCATCATACTTTCTTATAACATCCGAATAATTGATTGCTAGTTTTTTATGCTCTTCAGTTTCTTCATCACCTCTAATCCAACCAGTCCCAGGTTTATCAGTCATCAAATTTGTAATGCTTCTACTAACGACCGCACCTAGTTCATATTTATCACGCCATGGTTTACATAATTTTTTTCTAACAAGCTCTATAAACTTGATAAATTTTTTTAATGTTTCAGGTTTTAGTTTAGCCTCACCTTTAAGAATTTTATTTATGTCACTATGTGTGAATGCAATTACTGGAATACGGTTCTCAATAGCAAATCTATATTCCCTTTCTGTATAGCTCATCCCATCTTCTAATTCAGAACCATATTTACTACCAATAATAACAATATAGTAATCACACTCTTTAATAAGGCGTTGTATATAAACCCATTGAGTATCATCTGCTGCTGAAAAATTTTCCATCCCAACAGGAAAACAACTTAACTCAAGCAAAGCTTTAATAACTTCATTTCGCTCTTGTTTTAAATCATCATAAGTTGAACTTACGAAAACTTGATACATTTTTTTCATTTTATTTAAGTTCTGTAATTATGGTGGAATGCTAACAAGTTATTAACCCGACCGAG
>JAGLDH010000220.1 GCA_023145835.1 Methylococcales bacterium | reverse complement strand
ATGATATGGGAACACTGATGATAAATAATTAAAATGGATCTTTAAATAAATGCTAAAAATTAAGGAGCCATTAATGACGGTATTAAATAAATTTTTCAAAACCATTCTACTTGTTGTTCTGCTATTTTCCTCCTCGGTAACATTTGCAGATCGTAATGATGATATTAATATGTTACTTGCCTAGGCTGAAAATTATTATCCAGCACTTTTTTCTCCGCCAATCTCTGGATTGCAAACAAAGGGAAATTGGACATACGCTTATTATGCAGAAACAAATATATATATTGGTGTAAATGACAGTGATGAAGTGTGGATTCAAGGTGATGTCTTTGATGGTAGCTTATATATTGATAAACTGAGTCATCAACTGGAGAAAATAAAGACTATTAATCCCGACACATTTCCTCGCGGAGATTATAGTTATCTTAAAACTTACTTATCCTGGATGATAAAGAAAGAAATGGTCGAGCAAAATGCTGAGGGATTAAGTATTGCCATTGTAGATGATCAGCAGGTTGTATGGTCACAAGGCTTTGGCTTTGCGGATACAGCAAATAAAATTAAAGCAACACCAGAAACAGTGTATCGAACGGGGTCTATTTCTAAATTATTTACAGATACATTGGTCATGCAATTGGCTGAACAAGGCAAGATTGATATTGATCAACCGTTAAAAACTTATTTGCCTGAATTTTCCATTAAAACTCGTTTCTCAGATGCAGGCTCAATTACTCCTCGTAATGTTATGACGCATCATTCAGGTTTGTTGGGTGATATGTCAAATGGTGGTTTTACAAAAACTCCAGCGCCTTTTAGACCACTGATTGATCAACTTAAAGATGAATGTGTTGCCTATCCACCTAATACCATTCTCTCTTATTCTAATGTAGGTATTACACTTTTAGGCGCTATGATTGAAGACGTGACGGGAAAAGACTTTAACTTTTATGTAGAGCAACAGCTATTAAAACCCATAGGCATGAAAAACGCCTCTTTTTCTGCCAAATTTGAAGGGGATTTATACTCTAAAGCCTATGATAATCATGTCGAAAAAATCGAATTTCCTGATCGTGATGTGCCAGCGGGTGGCTTAAATTCTAATGTGTTGGATTTGAGTGCTTTTATTAAGATGATCCTTGCGGAAGGTAATGTGAATGGTCAACAATTGATAAACCCCGAAACACTTAAAGAAATGTTACGTCCACAAAATAAAGAGCTCGTACTTGATATGGGGGCTGAAATAGGATTGGGTTGGTTTATAGAAAATGATAATAATATTGGAAAAATAGTGAGTCATGACGGAGCAATGTTATTCCACCGCAGTCAATTAAGTGTGTCACCAGAACATAAATTAGGGGTTGTGGTGTTAAGTAATTCACCTGGAGATCAGTCTGTTGAAAAAATTGCCCGTGCAGCCTTAAAATTAGTGGTTGCACTTAAGATAGGTCAGAAACAACAAATCTCAGATGTTATTGAACCAACGGAAACAACACGGGCATTGTCCTCAGCAGAGGTAAAAAAATATACAGGACAATATGTCACACCCTTTGGGCTATTAAATATGAATTCGCAAGGTGATGAGCTGAAAGTTGAAGTCGATGGTATGAAGTTAGAATCAAAAGCACAAGATGATGGAAAATTTGTATTCACAGGGGTTGAGGGGGCTTTTGAATTAAAAACAATGCTTGGATATGACTTAGTTTTGTATCATTTGGCAGAAGAAATGATGATTTTTGGAGAAAAAATAAAACCAGCTCCAATTTCTAGTGCCTGGAAAAATAGACTTGGGAAGTATGAAGTTACAAACCTTGAAAATGAAATAGAAAGTTTAGCACCTAAAAATGTGGTATTTCGTGAGAAGGATGGTGTATTAATAGCAGGACTATCAATAGACTCAGATAACCTGCAATTACCTCTTCAACCTCTATCTGATACTGAAGCTATTATATTGGGAATAGGGAGAGGAAAACGCGAAACCATTCGTATTGTCACCATTAATGGTAAAGAACAAATTGCTTATTCCGGGTATTTATTTTCTAAAAAGTGATAAAGGTTGATTGTCTTAAAATAATCAGGTGGATGTTGATTCTGCGACCAACTGATTACTCTAGAAATATGTATTATCTTTGATTTTGATGAGTGTAGGGAGAGTGAGCTATTTTATTTTCACGTAAAAAAATAATGAACTAACTTATTGTCAATTTGTAGTGGTGACGAAAATGTATCAATTTGTACGTGGATAATAACTTTTTGATGCATTTTTGAAACAAAGTATTCACAGATTATTATTCGCCTAATCACTAGGATATAGCTGTCATTCCCTCTTCGGCATATGATGAGTGTTTCAATCAAGGTAAAAAATCATATAGTCATTATGAAAGGGATCGGCAAGAAGTCGTCATTAAAAACAACTAATCATTCATAAAAAATTAATACCTTACCCTATGCGAAAAAAAGGACTCAATATGAAAAACTCCATTCGACCAACCCTACTGGCCACGTTAATGAGCAGTGCATTATTAACTGTCAATCCAGTCATTGCAGACAACTATTTTGATGGCAAAAATATCTATTTAGATGAGGTGCGTGCGATTAACGTTCCACAAGGAAAGTTTACTCATATTCAATTACAAGCAGTAGAGGATAAATTTGTACTTAAACATATTGATAATAATGTACAAAATGACGCAACAAAACCGGCTTCTCCAGCCATCTATTCTTTCAATAATCTTACACTATGGATACCTGATATAGAGGTTCGAAATCTCAAGATTTCAGAGTTATGGGATGTGATGTTGGTACAAGAGCCAAATATACTCCCCTTAACATTTACGCTGCAATATGCTGAAAAAAACCATGAAAAATCTGGGAAATTAGCAAAAATTCTTAATTCACCAGAAATAGTAAAACAACTTGAATCTATCCGCAAAAAGCATAATATTGTGGGTATGTCAGTTGCGGTTACAAAAGGTAAAGATAGGGTATGGAGTCGAGGTTTTGGAACCGCTGATATCAAAAATAATATCGCTGTCACTGCAAACACCCCGTTCAGGTTAGGCTCTGTGAGTAAAACATTTTTAGGTGTCGCGGCTATGCAATCGGTAGAGAAAGGGATACTCAGTTTGGATCAGCCGATTAATAGTCTTTTGCCCTATCCAGTGCAGCATCCTGATACACCCCAGAAAGAGATTAGTATCCAGCACCTGCTAAATCACACCTCTGGATTGTATGACACGATTATCTATAATTGCTCATATTACAGTCCTGACGAACCACAACGCTTTCAAGCGTTATTGCTTGAAAAAATTCCCCCCGATAACTGTAACCAACAATATTCACATGAAACTGCATTATTTCTTGAGCAATATACATCAAGCGGAATAATAGGTATTGAGAGTAACCAACATTTTAACGCACCTCCGGGAGAGTCTTTTCAGTATTCTAATATTGGTACAGGGCTTGCAGGGCAAGTTATTTCCTTAGCCAATAATGAATCTATTAATCAGGTCTTGAAACGCTCTCTATTTGAGCCACTCAATATGGTTAATACCGGTTATACCAGAGAAGACTTTGCCAGCTTTGATGCAAGCACAAAAAACTATGTTATTGGCGCCGATGATGGGCAAGCCTCTGAACTACCTTACTATACATTTCCATCATTCGTTGACGGTGCTTTGTTGAGTAGCGCTAATGACCTTGCTAAATATCTCTCTATGCTTGCAAATGATGGTAGGTTGATGAATCAACAAATAATAAGAAAAGAGAGTATTGATGCCCTATTTACCCCTTCGGGGGTCAAAAATGGGGGGGAGTCTTATGGGTTATTCTGGGAAGTGAAAGATACAATAGTTAGCCATGGTGGCGGTGATCCCGGGGTTGAAACATTTATTAGGTTAAACAGGAATAATAATATCGGAATTGTGGTGCTGGTAAATTCAGCACTACTGGAAAGCGAAACGGATGTGGCAATGGAAATTGCTGACTATTTAGTAAACATCACTCATAAATAACGCTTATTTTACTGACATACTTCACGCGGTCAGGGATTCGGATTTCTATTGGTCGATTTTTGCCGATAAGCTACGTTGCAGAAACCGTTGCGTAGCTTGCTATGCGCCTTTTTCTGCGCCTTGCTATCGACAAAAACCAACTCGATATAAATTCTGAATCCGTGATCGCGTGAAATATAGTAATCAATAATAGTTTAGGGTTAAACCCCACAGGGAATATGTTTGAGTATTCAATCAACAGGTAAAACGACTATGGGTAAATTTTTATTTTTCTTGCTTACTTACCAGTGCATGTACAATACTTAAAGAACTTAATCTTCATCATTTATACATGGGCGATTATTAAGTTGTAAAATAATATTGGTGCGCCATCTTTGCTATATATCACCTTTATATCACCTTTGCACATCCATATCCAAAGGTTCATTCTGCGTCCGGCTTCAACTCCACCAAAAGCCGCTACGTTAAAGCCTACCTTACTGACTTGATAGCTTTTCGGGAAAAAATGTCAGCTTCCCTCGTGTGCTATTTTGACTTGGCTTCAGCTTGTTCCCTGTCGCTCCGTTTCCCTTATTTTCAGCGGGTGTTTTGGGCTCAATTTCTATTCCCAATTAATAGAGGTGCTCTTAATAAACCTTTAAATAAGTTAATTTATAAAGTGTAATGTTAAATTAAATCAATAAGTTATGTTCTATTAAGTCATTACTTTAAGACTTAATCAGAGACTCCTCAAGTAAGCGTTTTCTGGTGCAACGGGTGAAACTATACATAAAAGTAAGTCTCTGTTCTTCTTTATCGGTTGAATTTATTATCAATATAATCAGGTTTTTTTGGTACCAGTAAACCTCCATTGAGGAGAAACTAATCCAGTTAATAAGCCAAGTGACCCAATAGAAAAAACCTTATCTCGACGCCTATTAAATAAAGGTGCACAATCCACATTCACTAACCCACCTTTCGTAAGCATGTCAACTCCTGTTGATTTTGTGAAAAAACGAAAATGAGTTAAGTCCAAGATTCCAGCCTCTCTGTAAGTCCACTCATCACGAAATATCAAAGGGAAACTGACTCCGTAATAACGAACATTAGGCAATGAAATAATAATTTTACCTCCTCGTTTAAGTAATTTTAACAAGTTGGTTATTTGCTTCCATGGATCTTTAAGGTGCTCAAGCACATCTCCACACAGAATATAATCAAAAGATTCTTCAGAAAACCACGGTTCTTGAAGTGCCAATGATTCAATGTCACCACAAACCACATGATCAAGCTTGTTTTTTGCTTGATCAGCTGCTTCAGGAATTAATTCAATTCCCACAACAACAGATGCGCACCCACTATTCTTTAATGAGGCGCTTGTTGCTCCTTCAGCGCATCCGACTTCTAATATGCGATGATCTCCGGTAGGAATTTCTGTAATAAGCTCGGTTCGGACATGCTGAAAATATCGTTTTTCTTCTATATTCATATTCTATTTTCACTTATTTTATAGTCGTTAAGAGTTTTAATCGATCAAAAAGAAAGGTATGTAATTACTTTAATCCACATGCTCTACTCAGTATCCAGCATAAAAATGGATAAATTCTATTATCCAACTTTCATGATATTTGTCTTGTTTTAGTCTCTAAAATCATATAAATCAACAGAGCAAGCGCGCCATTGCTCACTTTT
>JAGLDH010000022.1 GCA_023145835.1 Methylococcales bacterium | reverse complement strand
GCTGATTATGTTAAAAATATGATTACAGGTGCTGCTCAAATGGATGGTGCTATATTAGTATGTTCAGCAGCAGATGGTCCAATGCCTCAAACTAGAGAACATATTTTGTTATCAAGGCAAGTAGGGGTTCCATATATTGTGGTGTTTCTAAATAAAGCTGACATGGTTGATGATGAAGAGCTGGTTGAGCTGGTTGAAATGGAAGTTCGTGAATTGTTAGATGCTTATGATTTTCCTGGAGATGATACTCCAATCATTATTGGGTCTGCATTGAAGGCATTAGAAGGAGATACAAGTGATATAGGTGTGCCAGCAGTAAGAAAACTGGTTGATGCATTGGATACTTATATTCCTCAGCCTGAGCGTGCTGTTGATGGTGCATTCTTGATGCCTATTGAAGACGTATTCTCAATTTCTGGACGTGGTACAGTAGTAACGGGTCGAGTTGAGCGTGGTGTGGTTAAGGTTGGTGAAGAGCTTGATATTGTAGGAATTAAAGATACTACAAAAACAACTTGTACTGGTGTGGAAATGTTCCGCAAATTATTGGATCAAGGTGAGGCGGGTGATAACGTTGGTGTCTTATTGCGTGGAACTAAGCGAGAAGAAGTTGAACGTGGTCAGGTTTTAGCTCATCCTGGATCAATTAACCCACACGCAAAATTTAAAGCAGAAATATATGTTTTAGGTAAAGATGAAGGTGGGCGTCATACTCCATTTTTTGATGGATATAGACCTCAATTTTACTTTAGAACTACAGATATTACAGGTGCGGTTAAGTTGGAAGATGGTGTGGAAATGGTTATGCCAGGTGATAACGTTACAGTTGAAGTTACTTTGATTAATCCGATTGCAATGGATGATGGTTTACGCTTTGCTGTACGTGAAGGTGGTCGCACAGTTGGTGCGGGTGTTGTTGCATCAATCATTGAGTAATAGAAATGTCAAATCAAACTATCAGAATTCGCTTAAAAGCTTTCGATCATAAATTAATTGATCAGTCGGCTGGTGAGATAGTAGAAACTGCAAAAAGAACTGGGGCTCAAGTAATGGGTCCTATTCCTTTGCCTACTAAAAAAGAGCGCTTTACTATATTAATATCTCCGCATGTAAATAAAGATGCTAGAGATCAGTATGAGTTAAGAACATATAAAAGATTGTTGGATATCGTTGAGCCAACAGATAAAACCGTAGATGCATTGATGAAGTTGGATCTTGCTGCTGGGGTTGATGTTCAAATTAAACTTAAATAATCAACAATACTCTATTGAAGGGTATTTGTAAGTACGAGGAATTGGCAAATGTCAATAGGACTTATCGGTCGTAAGTGTGGTATGACCCGAATTTTTAATGATGATGGTTCATCAGTCCCTGTAACCGTTCTGGAAATGAACGAACATAAGGTAGTGCAAGTAAAAAATCTTGAGAAAGATGGTTATCGTGCTATACAAGTTGCAGTTGGTGATAAAAAAGCTTCAAAAGTGAGTAAAGCACTTGCAGGGCATTATACAGCTGCAAACCTTACAGCTGGTCGCGAATTAGTAGAATTTAGACTAGATGAGGGTGAAGGTGGGGATTTGGCTGCTGGTTCAGTACTTGCATTAGATTTATTTAATGAAGGTCAGGTTGTTGATGCTAGCGGCACAACAATAGGAAAGGGTTTTGCTGGAGGTATCAAAAGGCATCACTTTGGTATGCAGGATGCAACACATGGTAACTCTATATCTCATAGATCAAATGGTTCAATTGGTATGTGTCAGACTCCAGGGAGAGTCTTTAAAGGAAAGAAAATGTCAGGGCATATGGGTTCAGTAAAAAGAACAGTACAGAATTTGACAATTCATTCTATTGATATTGAAAGAAATCTAATTTTGGTCAAAGGTTCGGTACCAGGAGCGAAGGGTGGTGATGTGGTTATCACTCCTGCTGTGAAAATGCGGAATAAAGGTTAAATTATGGCATTGAATATACCTGTAATAAATAGTGAAGATTCAACAGCTGGAATTGATGTTTCAGAGAATATATTTGGTCAAGATTTTAATGAAACACTGGTTCATCAATTAGTTGTTAGGCATCTTGCTGGGGCGCGTGCAGGAACAAAGGCTCAAAAAAATCGTTCTGCAGTGAGTGGTGGTGGAGCAAAGCCTTGGCGTCAAAAGGGTACTGGTCGAGCGAGAGCTGGAACTTCAAGTAGTCCAATTTGGCGTTCAGGTGGTGCAACATTTGCTGCACAACCAAGGTCGTTTGTTCAAAAATTAAATAAAAAAATGTATAAATCAGGGGTGCGTTCTATTTTCTCTGAACTTTTACGTCAAGATAGGTTGGTTGTAGATAATAATGTAGTTCCAACGTCTCCAAAAACTAAAGAGTTAATTGCGAAGTTATCAGGTGTTGATGCTACTCGTATCTTAATAGTGGCTGATAAATTAACAGATGAGTTGATTCTAGCTTCTAGAAATATTCCGTATGTAGATGTTTCAACAGTTGAAGGTTTAAATCCAGTAGTATTGGTAAATGCTGATAAAGTGATTGCTACAGAATTAGCGGTTAAGCAAATTGAGGAGCGATTGGCATGAGTATTCAGAAAAGTAAATTAGCTGATGTATTGCTCTCGCCTGTGGTTTCGGAGAAGAGTACAATAGCTGCAGAAGAAAGTAATAGGTTCGTTTTTAAAGTTCAAAAAGTTGCTACTAAACTTGAGATAAAGAAAGCAGTTGAGATGATGTTTGATGTTGAAGTGGATTCAGTTCAAGTGCTTAATGTAAAAGGTAAAGTAAAGCGTTTTGGGCGTTCATTGGGTAAAAGATCGGACTGGAAAAAAGCATATGTAAGGCTTAAAGCAGGTCATGATATTGATTTTGCTTCGGCATAAGTAATTTTAGCATTTTATAAAAAACGGTAGAAGCATGGCTATTCTAAAATCCAAACCGACTTCACCTGGCTCTCGCTTTGTAGTTCGTGTAAAAAATAATGAACTACATAAGGGTAAGCCATTTTCACCTCTTTTGGAAAAAAAGAGTAAATCTGGTGGAAGAAATAATCAAGGTCGGATAACAACAAGACATATTGGTGGTGGGCACAAGCAGCATTATCGGATTATTGATTTTAAAAGAAATAAAACTGATATTCCTGCAGTAGTTGAAAGGATTGAATATGATCCTAATCGAACTGCTAATATTGCATTATTATTATTTAAAGATGGTGAAAGAAAATATATAATTGCACCTACTTCAATTGAAGTAGGTCAAGAGATTCTTTCATCAGAAGTTGCTCCAGTAAGCCCGGGTAATTGTATGCCGCTGCGCAATATGCCATTAGGTACCACAATTCATTGTGTTGAGCTTAAGCCTGGAAAAGGCGCTCAATTAGCAAGAAGTGCAGGTACTTCAGCGCAGTTGGTTGCTAAAGAAGGTGCGCATGTTACATTAAGATTACGGTCTGGAGAGATGCGTAAAGTACTTTCTGATTGCAAAGGAGTGGTAGGTGAAGTCTCAAATTCAGAGCATAATCTTATCTCATTAGGAAAGGCAGGAGCTTCTAGGCATAGAGGGGTTAGGCCAACTGTGCGTGGTGTTGCTATGAATCCTGTCGATCATCCTCATGGTGGTGGAGAAGGTCGTACTTCGGGTGGTAGGCATCCAGTGTCTCCATGGGGAACACCTGCAAAAGGGTATAAAACTAGAAAAAACAAACGCACTGATAATATGATTGTCAGACGTCGTAATAAGAAATAAAGGGGTATAAATAGTGCCACGTTCAATTAAAAAAGGTCCATTTATTGATCATCATTTGCTGTCTAAAGTTGAAGCAGCTGTAGCAAGCAATAATAGGAAACCAATTAAAACTTGGTCAAGAAGATCAATGATTAGTCCTGATATGCTTGGGTTGACAATTGCTGTTCATAATGGGCGGCAGCATATTCCTGTGTTGATATCTGAAAATATGGTGGGTCATAAGTTAGGTGAATTTTCACCAACTCGTACTTATAGAGGCCATATTGTTGATAAAAAATCAAGATAGGAAAAATCATGGAAATTTCAGCAAAACTTAGTAATGCTCCTCTTGCTGCTCAAAAAGCAAGATTAGTAGGAGATCAGATTCGTGGGTTACCAGTTGAGAAGGCTTTAAATACGTTAAAGTTCAGCACAAAGAAAGCGGCTGAAATCATGGTAAAGGTTTTAGAATCTGCAATTGCAAATGCAGAGCATAATGAAAGTGCTGATGTTGATGAGCTATTTATATCAACAGTATTTGTAAACGAAGGGTCAACTTTGAAAAGGGTTCGTGCAAGAGCTAAAGGTCGTGCGAATCATATTTTAAAAAGAACTTGTCATATAACAATTAAAGTCTCAGAATACGAGTAGAGGTCAAAATGGGTCAAAAGGTACATCCAACAGGGATACGTCTTGGTATCGTTAAAGATTGGACATCAAGGTGGTATGCAAATAGCCAAAATTATCCGATATTCTTACTTCAAGACTTGAAAGTTCGTGAATATATAAAGCAAAAACTTTCACATGCATCGGTTAGTAGAATTCAGATTAATAGGCCAGCTAATAATGCTCACATAACAGTTCATACAGCAAGACCAGGGATTGTTATCGGTAAAAAAGGTGAGGATATCGATAAATTGAAACTAGAAGTTTCAAAAATGATGAAAGTGCCTGTTAAGATTAATGTTGAAGAAATAAGAAAGCCTGAATTAGATGCAACTTTAGTTGCTGAAGGAATTGCTCAACAATTAGAAAAAAGAATTATGTATCGTCGAGCTATGAAGCGTGCGGTTACTAACACAATGCGTTTGGGTGCAGAGGGTATTAAAATAAATGTAGCAGGTCGATTAAACGGTGCTGAAATTGCTAGAGGTGAATGGTATCGTGAAGGACGAGTTCCATTACACACTCTACGCGCAGATATCGATTATGGAACGGCTGAGGCAAATACTACTTATGGGATAATAGGCATAAAAGTCTGGATCTTTAAGGGAGAGGTATTTGATAGAGATGCTCATATGGCATCTGATGAATCTAACACTAAAAAATAGTTGAAGGGACAAAATAATGCTTCAACCTAAAAGAACAAAATTTCGTAAGCAACATAAAGGTAGAAATACTGGTGTTGCAGTCCGTGGGTCATCAGTTAGTTTTGGTGAGTATGGCTTAAAGTCAATAGAACGTGGTAGAATCACTGCTCGCCAAATTGAAGCGGCACGACGAACAATGACACGGCATGTAAAAAGATCTGGAAAAATGTGGATAAGAATTTTTCCAGATAAACCAATCACTAAAAAACCATTAGAAGTTCGAATGGGAAAAGGGAAAGGTAGTGTTGAATATTGGGTGGCTCAAGTAAAACCAGGAACAATGCTTTATGAAATTCAAGGAGTATCTGAGGAATTGGCTCGAGAAGCATTTACTTTGGCAGCAGCTAAATTGCCTGTTAAAACAACTTTTGTAGCGCGGACAATAATGTAATGAAAGCAAGTGAATTGAGAAAAAAAAGTAAAGATGAATTAAACTCATTATTGCTTGAAAAATCACGTGAGCAATTTAATTTGAGAATGCAAAAGGGTACAGGGCAATTAAGTAAGCCTGATCAAATGAAGAAAGTAAGGCGTGAGATTGCCAGAATTCATACGATATTAAATCAAATGGCGAGTGCAACAGTATGAGTAGTAATAAAGAAAAATTACGTACGGTTACAGGTCGAGTTGTGAGTGACAAGATGGATAAAACTATATCTGTTATGGTTGAGAGACTAGTTAAGTTTCCCATCTATGGCAAGTATGTGAAGCGCTCAACAAAATATCTGGTACATGATGAAAATAACAGTGCAAAAGAAGGAGATGTTGTCTCAATAACTTCTTGTAGGCCACTGTCAAAAAATAAAACATATAAATTAGTTTCGGTTCTATAAGTTTGGCTAAAACAAACTTTACAAATATTAAATAGATATAATTAGGATTTAACAATGATTCAGATGCAAACTAACCTTGATATCGCTGATAATAGTGGTGCAAAAAAGGTCATGTGTATCAAAGTTCTTGGCGGCTCACACAGAAGATATGCCCGTATAGGTGATATTATTAAAGTGAGTGTTAAAGATGCAATACCTCGTGGAAAAGTAAAGAAAGGTGAGGTTTATAATGCATTAGTAGTTAGAACTAGAAAAGGTGTACGTAGAGCGGATGGCTCTGTGATACGTTTTGATACTAATTCAGCAGTGATTTTGAACGCTCAGTTACAGCCTGTCGGTACACGAATTTTTGGGCCGGTTACACGTGAACTTAGGGGGGAGAAATTTATGAAAATTATTTCTCTCGCACCAGAAGTATTGTAAAGGTAGGTTCAAAATGCAAAAATTAAAAAAAAATGATCAAGTAATTGTCCTCATAGGAAAAGATAAAGGAAAGCAAGGAAAGATTATTCAAATAATTGGTGAAAATAAAGTATTGATTGAAGGTATCAATCGAGTCAAAAAACATCAAAAAGGTAATCCTAATGCTGGTGTTCAAGGGGGTATAATTGATAAAGATATGCCTATCAATATATCAAATGTTGCCTTGTATAATCCCGAAACAAAAAAAGCTGATAAAGTCGGTTTTAAGTTTCTAGATGATGGAAAAAAAGTCAGATATTTTAAATCTACTAATGAAGTAATTGATGCATAAAGGGATAAAAAATCATGGCTAGACTAGAAACAAAATATAAAGAAAATATTGTTCCTGCTTTACAGAATCAATTTGGGTATAAATCAATAATGCAAGTACCCAAGTTATCGAAAATCACTTTAAATATGGGTGTCGGTGAAGCAGTAGCAGATAAAAAAGTTTTACAAGCAGCGCTTTCTGATATGGAAAAAATATCTGGACAAAAGCCTATTGTAACAATGTCAAGAAAATCAATTGCTGGTTTTAAAATTCGTGATGATATGGCAATAGGCTGTAAAGTTACTTTACGTAGTTACAAAATGTATGAATTTTTAGATCGTTTGATTAGTATTGCAATTCCTCGTGTTCGAGATTTTAGAGGAATGAGTCCTAAAAGCTTTGATGGTCGTGGAAATTATTCAATGGGTGTTACTGAGCAAATTATCTTTCCAGAAATTGATTATGAAAAGATTGACACTATACGGGGTTTGGATATTTCTATTACAACAACAGCAAACTCAAACGAAGAAGGTTTGGCTTTGCTGAAGCTTTTTAATTTTCCATTTAAGAACTAAAGGGCGTAAGCAAATGGCAAAAAAATCGATGATTGCGCGAGAAAATAAACGTAATAAATTAGTTGGTAAGTATGAAGCTAAAAGAAGAACTCTGAAAGAATTAATCAGAGATCCAGAAACTTCAAATGAAGATAAGGACATGGCTTTATTAAAGCTCCAAAAACTTCCACGTGACTCAAGTCCTAGTAGACTTAGAAAACGTTGTAACATAACTGGTCGTCCACATGGTGTATATCGTAAATTTGGTTTAGGTCGAAATAAATTGCGAGAAGCAACAATGCGTGGAGACGTACCTGGTTTGTCAAAAGCAAGCTGGTAAGTTGTTTAACTGTTTTTTGGAGAATATTAAATGAGTATGAGTGATCCAATTGCAGATATGTTGACAAGAATTAGGAATGGTCAATCTGCAGGAAAAAAATGTGTTAAATTGCCATCATCAAAATTAAAAATGGCAATTGTAAAAGTGTTAAAAGAAGAAGGGTATGTAACGGATTATAAAACTGAAAATACTGGTAATAATGTTGAAATGACAATAGACTTAAAGTATTTCAGAGGTGTACCTGTAATTGAGAATGTTAAAAGAGTAAGTAGACCCGGGCTTAGAGTATATAAGTCAAAAGATGAGCTTCCAAAGGTTCTTGCTGGTTTGGGGATTGCTATTGTATCAACTTCAAATGGCGTAATGACTGATCGTGCAGCTCGTGCAATTGGTCATGGCGGCGAAGTTCTTTGTACTGTTTGTTAATTGATAGGTTAGTGTATGTCAAGAATAGGAAAAGCGCCTGTAAATATACCTGAAGGTGTCGATGTAAAATTAGATGGACGCAATATAACTGTTAAAGGAAGTGGTGGGCAATTAGCATATTGTTTACATAATGATATTAATGTTGAAATTAAAGACAATGTGATTTATGTAAAATGGGATGATGCCATAAAAAAAGCCAAAGCTCAGGGAGGCACAGCAAGAGCATCTATTTACAATATGGTGAAAGGTGTTTCAAGTGGCTTTGAAAAAAAACTAACCCTTATTGGTGTAGGTTATAGAGCGCAAGTTAAGGGGAGTAATCTTACTTTATCTTTGGGTTTTTCCAACCCTATTAATTATAATATACCTGATGGAGTTTCTGTTGAGGCTACAAGTCAAACAGAGCTTATAGTAAAGGGAAATGATAAGCAGAAAGTTGGTCAGATAGCCTCAGAAATCCGTGCTTTTCGCCCTCCTGAGCCTTATAAAGGTAAAGGTGTAAGATATACTGATGAGTATGTTGCTAGAAAAGAAGCCAAGAAGAAGTAGGATAAGATAATGGATAAGAAAAAATCACGTTTAAAACGTGCTTTAAGACAACGAAGTAATATTAAAAAATTGGGTGTAAATAGACTAAGCGTCCATAGAACATCTCAGCATATATATGCGCAAATATTAAGCGTTGATGGTTCAACTACTATAGTAAGCGCTTCAACTTTAGAAGCTGAAGTAAAGCCGAATCTTAAAAGTACAGGAAATTCTGATGCTGCCTCTGCGGTTGGTAAGGTAATTGCAAAAAAAGCATTAGATGCGGGAGTAACCCAAGTTGCTTTTGACCGTTCAGGTTTTAAATATCATGGTCGAGTAAAAGCATTAGCAGATGCTGCTCGCGAAGCCGGTTTGAACTTTTAGGAGAATATCATGGCTACATCAGGACCTCAAGGTCAAGCAAGTGCAGATGGAATGCAAGAAAAATTAGTTTCTGTTAGGCGTGTTGCTAAAGTTGTAAAGGGTGGTAGGGTTTTTGGTTTTGCTGCTTTAACAGTAGTAGGTGACGGGCAAGGGCGTGTAGGTTATGGAGTGAGCAAGGCAAGAGAAGTACCTATTGCTATTCAAAAATCTCTAGAGCAAGCAAGAAAAAATATGCAAAAGATACAGTTAAAAGAAGGAACTTTACAATATACTGTAACGGGTGAAATTGGAGCTGCAAAAGTTCATATGCAACCTGCTTCAGATGGTACTGGAATTATTGCTGGTGGAGCAATGCGAGCTGTTTTTGAAGTTGTTGGAGTTCACAATGTTTTAGCAAAATGTATAGGTACAAATAATCCTATAAATGTTGTCAGAGCAACAATAAAAGGCTTATCTGAAATGAAAAATGCTGAGCAAATCGCTGCAAAACGTGGTTTAACTGTCGAACAAATTACTGGATAGTAGTAATGGCTAATAAATTATTAAACGTAACAATGACTAAAAGTAAGATTGGTAGATTAAGAAGTCATCAGGAATGCTTAAAAGGTTTAGGTTTGCGTAAAATACGTCAAACAGTTGATGTAATTGATACTCCAGAAAATCGTGGGATGATCAATAAAATCTCTTACATGCTGAAAGTTGAGGAAGTATAAATGTATTTAAATACAATTCAATCGGCTTATGGATCTAGAAAACCTTCAAAAAGAGTTGGTAGAGGGATAGGTTCAACACTAGGAAAAACCTGTGGTCGTGGGCATAAGGGTCAGAAGTCTAGAAGTGGTGGCTTTCATAAAGTGGGTTTTGAAGGTGGTCAAATGCCACTTCAACGAAGATTACCTAAAGTAGGTTTTTCTTCTAGAGTTAAAAAATATACTTCAGAAATAACTTTGTATGAAATTAGTTCATTAGGATTGGAGATTGTAGATTTAGATTCCCTAAAGTCTGCAAACCTTGTTCCTGCATTTGTAAAAAATGTCAAAGTTATACAGTCAGGGGAGATTGGTTCTTCAGTAACTATTAGAGGTTTAAAGGTTACATCTGGAGCAAAATCTTCAATTGAAGCTGCTGGTGGAAAAGTAGAGGTTTAAGGTGAGTGTATCTAAAGCTGAGATGGCAAATAAGATGGGAGACTTCTCCGAGTTAAGAGCAAGATTATTGTTTGTGCTTGGGGCATTTTTTGTATATCGCGTTGGAGCTCATATACCTGTTCCTGGTATTGATCCGAAGGCTCTGGCAATAATGTTTGAGCAGCAAAGTGGATCTATACTCGATATGTTTAATATGTTTTCTGGAGGAGCACTGATGCGGTTAAGTCTCTTTGCTCTTGGAATTATGCCTTACATATCGGCATCTATAATTATGCAGTTAATGACTGTTGTTGTACCTGCTATGGAGCAGATCAAAAAAGAAGGCGAATCAGGCCGTAGGAAAATTTCACAATATACTAGATATGGGACTGTTGTTTTAGCCACATTTCAAGCTGTTGGTATTTCAATGGCTTTGCAGAATCAAACAGCAGGTGGTTTAGGTGTTGTAATTAACCCGGGCGTTAGTTTTGTGGTAATTACAACTATAACTCTAGTTACTGGTACTATTTTCCTTATGTGGTTAGGAGAGCAAGTAACTGAACGTGGCATTGGAAATGGAATATCCTTAATTATTTTTGCTGGTATTGTTTCTGGATTGCCCTCGGCAATTGGAGGCACTTTAGAGTTGGCAAGAACTGGTGAAATGAATGGTGCATTTATTGTCCTGCTTTTCCTAGTTGCAATTGCTGTTACTGCATTAGTGGTTTTTGTAGAAAGAGGTCAGCGTAGAATTATTATTAACTACCCTAAACGTCAGCAGGGTAGAAAAATGATGGCTGGGCAAAGTAGTTTTTTACCTTTAAAAATTAATATGGCTGGAGTAATACCTCCAATTTTTGCTTCAAGCATAATTCTTTTTCCGTCAACAATCGCTGGTTGGTTTAGCGGAAATGAAGGTATGGGTTGGTTGCAAGACGTATCTACTATGTTGTCACCGGGTCAACCAATCTATGTATTGTTATATGCAACAGCTATTATATTTTTCTGTTTTTTTTATACGGCATTAGTTTTTAATTCAAAAGAGACTGCTGATAACCTTAAAAAATCAGGAGCTTTCTTGCCTGGGATAAGGCCGGGTGAACAGACTACAGCATATATTGATAAAGTTATGACTAGATTAACTTTGGTAGGTGCTTTTTATATTACATTGGTCTGTTTGTTACCTGAGTTTATGATCGTATATTGGAATGTTCCATTTTATTTTGGTGGTACTTCTTTGTTAATCATTGTTGTTGTAGTTATGGATTTTATATCACAACTTCAAACTCACATGATGTCACAACAATATGATGGCCTTATGAAAAAGGCTAATCTAAAAAATAAATTATAATTTAAGAGGTTTAAAGTGAAAGTCCGTGCATCTGTCAAGAAAATTTGTAGGAATTGTAAGCTTATTAAAAGAAAAGGTACTTTGCGAGTTATTTGTAAAGATGGGCGGCATAAGCAACGTCAGGGGTAATTATTTTATTGCGCGCAATAAGTATTTGTGCTATAATTGTTCGCTTAACTTTAAAGTACCGTAGTAGGAGTATCTAGATGGCACGTATTGCCGGAATCAATATAGCAGATAATAAACATGCTGAAATTGCCCTAACATCAATTTATGGTGTAGGTAGGCAGACTGCTAGAGAAATATGTGTTCAAGTTAAAATTGAGCCATCAATAAAGATTAAAGAACTTTCCGAAGACCAGTTGGAAATGATACGTAAAGTGGTTTCTTCGTTAAGGGTTGAAGGTGATCTTCGTAGAGAAGTATCTATGAATATCAAAAGATTAATGGACTTAGGGTGTTACCGTGGGATTAGGCACCGCAGAGGATTGCCATTAAGAGGTCAACGGACAAGAACTAATGCGCGAACTCGGAAGGGTCCTCGCAAACCAATTAGAAAATAAAACTTGTATAGGCTAGAGTAATAAATATGGCAACTCAAAAGCGTGTCAAAAAACGCATTAAGAAAGAAATAGCTGATGGTATCGCGCATATTCATGCTTCGTTTAACAATACCATTGTAACTATTAGTGATCGAAAAGGTAACGCCCTATCTTGGGCAACAGCTGGAGGATCAGGTTTTAGAGGCTCGAGAAAAAGCACTCCTTTTGCTGCTCAAGTTGCGGCAGAAAGAGCTGGATCAGTAGCTTTAGAATTTGGGATGAAAAACTTAGATGTTATGATAAAAGGGCCTGGTCCTGGCCGAGAATCGGCAGTTAAATCATTAAATAATCTAGGGTTTAAAATCACTAATATTGTTGATGTTACTCCTATTCCACATAATGGTTGTCGGCCACCAAAAAAACGCCGCGTATAAAAATTTTGGAGCACTGAAATGGCAAGATATCTTGGCCCTACTTGTAAATTAAGTCGTAGAGAAGGAAGCGACCTTTTACTTAAAAGTAGAGGTAAATCACTAGAAGGAAAATGTAAATTAGATCAAAGACCTGGACAGCATGGAACATCTAGAACACGTCATTCTGATTATGCATTGCAGTTACGTGCAAAGCAAAGAATAAGAAGAATTTATGGCGTTTTAGAAAAACAGTTTAGAAACTATTATAAAACTGCTGATTTGAAAAAAGGTGCAACAGGTGCGAACCTACTTAATCTTTTGGAATCTAGACTTGATAATGTTGTATATAGAATGGGTTATGCTTGCACAAGAGCAGAGGCTCGGCAACTGGTTGCTCATAAATCTATATTGGTGAATGATAGTATCACTAACATAGCTTCATATCAGGTAAATGTTGGTGATGAAATTAAAATTCGCGAAAAGTCAAAAAAGCAACACAGAATTGTTGAATCATTGACTGTTACTGAACAATACGGGTACCCATCTTGGGTGGAAGTTAATTCAAAAGAAATGTCTGGTTTTTTTAAATCTTTACCTGAAAGATCTGAGTTAGGTACTGATATGAATGAACAGTTAGTCGTTGAACTATACTCCAAATAATTTATACTGAGATATATAATATGCAGAATACAATTGCTGGTTTGCTTAAGCCTAAATTGGTTGAAGTTGTCAGTCATAATGCAAATCACTCGAGAATTGTAATTGAACCTCTAGAAAAAGGATTCGGTCATTCCCTGGGTAATGCATTAAGAAGAGTCATGTTGTCTTCTATTCCTGGATGTGCTATTTCGGAACTTCAAATTGAAGGTGTTCAACATGAATATTCGACAATTGACGGTGTTCAAGAAGATGTAATTGATATTATGCTCAATTTAAAAAAATTGGCAATTATATTACACTCAAGAGATGATGTTGAGTTAACTCTTGAAAAAAGTGGGGCTGGAGTTGTAACGGCAGCTGATATTGAACTTTCGCATGATGTTGAAATTATTAACCCTGAAGTAGTCTTGGCTAATTTGACTGATTCTGGACAGTTAAATATCAAATTAAAAGTTCAAAGAAATAGAGGTTATATTTCAGCTGGTATTAGAAAAGAACAGGGTGAAATTTCTACAGTAGGTCAGTTGTTTTTAGATGCTTCTTATAGTCCTGTCAATAAAGTTTCTTATACAGTTGAAAATACACGTGTAGAACAACGTACTAATTTAGATAAGCTTGTTATTGAACTTGAGACAAATGGTACTGTTGATCCTGAAGAAACTGTAAAGCTTGCTGCTACAATTTTACATGAACAGTTATCTGTATTTGTTGATTTTGAGAAAGTTAATGAGAAGGTTATAGAGGAAGAAGTTCCTGTTGAACCAGAGTTTGACCCTGTCTTATTAAGGCCGGTAGATGATCTAGAGCTTACTGTAAGATCTGCAAATTGCCTTAAGGCTGAGAATATTTTTTACATTGGTGATTTGATACAGCGTACTGAAGTAGAGTTATTAAAAACACCTAATTTAGGAAAGAAATCGCTTACTGAAATAAAAGATATACTTGCATTAAAAGGATTGTCTTTGGGTATGAGGCTTGAAAATTGGCCGCCCGAAAATTTAATTGAACAAAATCAAGTAGGAATTTAATAAAGGTTTTAATAAATGAGACATCGCAAAACTGGAAGACAATTAAATCGTAATAGCAGTCATAGAAAAGCTATGTTTAGTAATATGGCTACTTCATTGTTTAAGCATGAATTAATTCGAACAACTCTCCCAAAAGCTAAAGAACTTCGTGGTTATGCTGAGCCACTAATTACACTATCTAAGGATGATACTGTATCAAAAAGAAGGGTAGCCTTTTCTAGATTAAGGGATCGTGAAATAGTCACTAAACTTTTTAATGAGCTTGGGCCAAGATATAAAGATCGTTCTGGTGGTTATCTAAGAGTTATAAAATGTGGTTTTAGAACTGGTGACTCTGCTCCTATGGCGTACGTAGAACTTGTTGATAGACCTGAAATTGAAGTTTCTGAAGGAGACTAAATAAATCACATTAGTCTTTCACTGAAATATTAGTTAGTTTAAATTTTAGTAGCTCATACTTGATAAAAAATATATCCATAAAAAATGGGTATCTGTCAAATTAATTCTGGGCTGCTATATTTTAAATAATCAATTTTTGCTAACTAGTATAACCAACGTAATAGTTTTCTCCATTTCATCTTTGCCTTGGATAATTTGTTTATCGGCATCAATTTTTGAATAAGGAGCCTCTTGCAAAACTCCAGATTTCACGAGATTATATTTGCTAATAAATCTCGTTTGCATTTAAAAAAATAAAAAACTCACCCTTTTCTTTATCTGCAATTTTTAGGTTTTCTCCAAATTTAGGGCATATCTCTCCTGTCCCTGCTCTTTAAATGACTTCTTTTAGTACAGCACTATCACTTACTCAAGAAAGCACATCATTTGATTGCTGGTCAGTGCCAAAATTCCAAACATTAAGTGACACATTACTTTTGCATGCCCCTTAACTCGAACACTCGTCCACCAAACTCATCTTTTAAACGGCCATTAACTTTCTCAACAGTACTCCGTTCTTCATATCGTGCTGTAACATTGCAAAGCCAGTAGATTTAATGATCCGCGGTATATTATCAATATACAGTTCAATATGATTGCCAACGATAGCAGCTTCTAGTTTACTTCCTTTTCGGGTTCCAAGTTGTTGTCGAATGTGTTTAGGAATGGTTATTTGGCCTTTACTTGTAACTGAAGTAGATTGCATAATTATTGACTCCGAACAAAAGTAATACCAAGTAAGAATATATAAAGCAAATAAATATTTGTTGTTTTATTCTCTCCATTTCAATCGAGTCTGCCCCCAATACAACTTCCAGTGACGTATAAGATAGTTGAATTATAACGATTTAAGGCTAATGTTTTCCCTATTTTCTAAAGTTAGTATCACTTTAAAAACAATAATTTGAGCAATTGTATATTAAATTTAAAGTACTGTTTTTAATAAACGATCTTCCTAAGCTATTGTTTATTAATATTGCGTCAATTTTCAACCAAGAGTAAAGAAAACTTAACTTATTGATTGACTAGTATTTTTAGCGACAGGAAGCGGTATTGGAGTCTAACCCCTTTGATTTCATTGATTGAGTTAAGTAGCTTTGCCACTTGAGCGACAAGTTATAAAAACTTCAAAGTTGTCACAGGTTTAATTTTCGTAATCCTTTACTTTTTTCTTCTTACTTCTCTAAATAATAAGAGATTCATAAGGAATATTTAATCCATGATGTAAACGTTTTTTCATTTCAAGACTCAAGTCTCTTTTTCGGTTAAGTATTTCCGACACACGTCCCATACGGGACTGGGCTCCAACTATTCATCAATCAGAAAATAAGCACACAGATTCCAAGTTTTTTACTGCTGACTATTGAGCAAAACGACC
>JAGLDH010000219.1 GCA_023145835.1 Methylococcales bacterium | reverse complement strand
CTCCGTTTCCCTGATTTTCAGCGTCTGACCCAAATACCACTACCTATCGGGTGTTAATTTAAAATTAATGTTATTCATAAACAAACCTGGATCCCATGTTGTTCAATACTCCCCCAAAATTGCTACCAAAGGCCTTTTGGTTGAATCAGTGCTCGTAAAGACAAAATAACTTTAGTACCCTTTTTTTTAGCGCATTCCTGATCCACAAAGACGTTGCTTAACCAACGTATTACAAGCGGCCTCAGTGACGCCAAACCCAATGGGTAATTGTTTTTTTACCTGTTTGGCATAATCCATCATGTGACGATGGTTAACAAAATAAGTCAATGCCACATCCAGGTTTTCTTTTATTGATTCTATCAGGCTTGTTTTCCTAGTAAGTCTCTGCAATTCATCAATGAGTTTTTCAACGACTCAAGGGGTAAACTTGAGTTGAGTGCAACGCTCATTTAGCCAAATCTCTCGTTTGGGTTTATCTGTTTTTCCTGGGTAAGTAGCGTAAGAAACGGATGCTAGATATTTAGTTACATAAACATAATCTAATAGCAAGCAGCGAGTATGTTGTTTCAGAAATGTCCAGTTATTTTTTGCACATCAGCAATGCTCTAATAAAGTGCATTAGGGTATTGTTTTTATTGTACTAATTTATTTTTCTAGGCGATGTGAAAAAATACCTTTTCCATATTTAGGCGCTTTGCCTAGATAAACTGTATGTTGTTTTTTTCTTGTCACACCATAAAGAGAGATATTACCCATCATCGCTTCCCTATATCTATCTTCTCTCATTAAGATAAATACTCCATCCAAAGTTGACAACAATAGTGTTAATCACTTCATTGAGTTGGGTGTAATATAGTCCCAAATCTCTTCCTTTTCTTGTGCAATACTCCGACACAGTCATTCACATCTTGTAAATAGGCGTGGGCTATTTTTCGGTGATGATTTTCTTTTAAATTCTGGCAAACCGTTGGTGCATTCATGTTGGCATATTTACGCGAGATTTGTTGTGCAAACTTTGGTGTGGCTCCTCTTAATTATTTGGGGTTATTTTCCAATGGGCAGTCGGTTTTTCCACCTTTTGAAGGTTGATAAACAATGCGCTGAATAAGAACACTTCCATAGGGTGTTTGATAAGTTTATTGGTTTTATCTCGTACTGTCATTTTGACTTCACCTAATTTTATTGGGCTTCTATCGATATCAAATTTCTGCAAAGCCTCTTCCGTGGCCTTGTTCCCTATTTCATTATCTCCCATTCAGAATAGCTTTCTCCATGTCCATTAAACTTCCTGTCAGTTTTATCGTGGTTTGGAGGGTAAATTCATTTCCTTCGTACGCTATAATTTTAGCCAATATCTTATTATTTCAAATCAATGAAGTAAGAGGTTGACCATCAATTTTACTTTAAGTTTCACATTATTAAAAATTAGCACCCTACCTGTCAGCCACTAAGATGTTGAATATAAATAAATTAGGGAAAAATTATAGTTAAGCTTTAACCATATGTTGGAAACAATTAAATTTCTTAGGTAGGCGAAAGGTCGTTTTAGCTGATTTTAGCGGGGTAGCATTAAAGAGGCTAATTATTTTAACCGAAGAGCCGTAGAGTCATTTATGGTGACTTTGACGTAGCTGGGTTTAGTGCGTAGTCGAGGAGGATGTAGCGCGTACGAGTCACTTTTAATTATAAGCTATATTTTTGGCTTATAATTTCTATCCTTCAGTGACAAAACTTGGTAATTTTACCTTGGTTTTTTGTACAAAAAATCAACTTGTTGAGTTACTATATATTTTTATCACCATTCTTTATTTTTAAAATTAATCTATTTCAGCCATATCGAGTTTAGGATGTTTTTATGTCAAATAAACCATGTACTGGTAACATCACTAGGTCACTTCAAGCAAAGGAAATTAATAAGTTTAAGTTGACTCCATTAACGCTCTCAATCAGGGAACTTGTCGCTTTAAGCGGATTGGTCATTGTATCGTCAGGTGCCTTGGCTGAGAAACTGGTTAATCCAAATGAGGTGTGGCTTAATTCTGGAAGCTTGAAGGGTATTTGCGCTAAGGATATAGATCAAGATAGTGATGTAGATTTATTTACAGTTTACTCAACAGTTGTAAAAAAAATCGAAAACACTGGAACCCCTACCTCTCCAAAATTTTCATCACCAAAGCCCTTTGTAAGCAACCAAAGTAAGCTTAAATTAAATCGTTTGGGACTCACTGATTGTTTTATGAACTCTTATGAATCGTCAGCAGCAGTGGATATTGATGCCGATGGTGATCTTGATTTATTTAGGGGCTCATGGTCAAAATATAGCGGTCTTCTTAGTTTTTCCAGAAATATGGGTACTTCAGAAGATCCCATCTATATTGAAGAAAATCCAAACCAAATGTTTGGTTTACCTTCTGATGCAGGCAATTTTATGTTCAAAGATATTGATGGGGATGGAGATCAGGACTTTTGGGCTGAGCCACTTAAGAAGGATTCTTTTTATGAAAATACTGGAACACCTGAAAATGCTGCTTTTGTTAAACAAAAAAAAAGCCCAATAAAACCACTGTGTAACAATGAAGATGAAATAAATGGTGGCTATGGATTAATAGTTGATTTAAACAATGATAGTCAGTGGGATATGCTATGTAAAGGTAATGATGATCAACTATATTTTATTGAATCTAGCAATACAGGCTATTTGCCAAAGAAAAATATATTGACAACGGATCGTTCTGAATATTTTGATAGTACCCAAGCTGTTGATGTAGATGGAGATGGAGATGTAGACATCATTGCCATTTCTGAAAACAATGTTGTGCTTTATCATCAGTGTTCCCATATCAT
>JAGLDH010000218.1 GCA_023145835.1 Methylococcales bacterium | reverse complement strand
TAGCCGCTTCGTACAATTTTTTCTTAATCAGCATCGCTAAAATAACCACTCAATAAATTAAACGCTGTAAAACACTTTATCAGGAGAAGAACGGTGGAAGCAATACTAAACGAAACAGCCCCAATTATCGCAATATCATGTGCGGGCATATTTTTTATGGTTGGGTTATTAACAGGTGCTTGGAAATTTACATGTATGATGAAGAGCAAAGATTTTAAAGCACCCTACTATGTAGATATAGCGCATCGAGCAGCATTGCTATATTCATTCGCAGCTATTCTTATTGCTATTTTTGCATATTTCAGTGTATTTTCAGAGTGGGTTAATATTTTTGCAACCGTAGCTCCCTTGCTGTTCTTTGCTATTGCCATCATTAATTACATAAAGTTAGGTATTGTAAATGAAACCAATAACCAACTTCGTGATTCCGAAAACCCAACTGGTGACAAAATAATCATGGGGTCTTTGATGGTCGCTGAAATTGGAGGTTTCTTTGTTTTATTAGTGGGCTTTTTTATCAGAATATTGTAGGATTATAGGTATTAACAGAGTAAAAAACTAGCCATGACGGATTAAAAGAAAAACACCTAGCAATCGCATCACTTGACGTAAAAAACACGCCCCTTTTTAAGTCAGTGATGCGGGCGTTATACATAAAATAAAATTTTGGAGAACCATAAATGGTTACTGAATCAAAACCACCATTTCCACCTTTTGATCACGAATCAGCGATGGAAAAAGTTCGTTTAACTGAAAATGCTTGGAACTCCAAAGATCCTGAAAAAATTTCTCTTGCTTATACAAATGATAGCCAGTGGCGTAATCGTGATCAGTTTATTTCTGGTAGGAAAGAGATTATTACGTTTCTTAAAAAAAAATGGAATAACGAATTAGAATATCGCTTGATTAAAGAACTATGGTGTATGTCAAGTAACCGAATTGCAGTACGGTTCGCATATGAATGGCATGATAAATCTGGGAATTGGTTTCGTTCTTACGGAAATGAAAATTGGGAGTTTACAGAATCAGGACTTATGAAAAGTCGAATAGCTAGTATCAATGATCTAGCTATAAAAGATTCAGAAAGAAAATATCATTGGTCATTAGGCGTACGTCCTGAAGAACACCCAAGTTTATCGGAGCTTGGGCTGTAAAGTTAAAATGTATAACAAAAAAATCCCGCTGACTATTTAAAGCGTCAGGAAGCTCCCCTTTATACTGCACGCTGATTTTGGCATTAGGTAATATAGAGCAAACATTCAGAGAATATTGATATGGAAGCAACTTCAGAAGATTATCAAAGGCTTAAAGTTTTAGAAGAAGGTTTGTGGCAAACAGAATTTCGATTTGATATGGAGTGGATGGAAAAAATTCTTGCTCCTGATTTTTTTGAATATGGTATGTCTAGTCGTGTATATCAAAGGCAAGATACTCTTGATATTCCATCACAAGAAATTTTATCTCTTATTCCACTTAAAAACTTCAAGGTTCGCTTATTGGATACAAATGTTGCCCAAGTAACATACATTAGTGTTGTGAAATATGATAAAAAAGAATATGAAGCACTTCGTAGTTCACTGTGGTCTCGTAATGGTAATAATTGGGAGCTTAAGTTTCATCAGGGGACACTACTAACGATAGAAAATGATCATGAGTGCTAGCCCAGAATTTATAGAATATGTTAAAGAACTATTAATACCTTTAGGTGAGCTTAAAGAGGGTAAATTTTTTGGTGGCTTTGCATTTAAAAGTGGCTCAAAACAATTCGCAATGATTATGGGCAATACATTATACTTTTGTGTTAATAGTAAAACGAGACCAAAGTATGAAGCTTTAGCAATGGAGCCATTTTCGTATTCGACAAAAAAAGGAATTGTTAACGTGAAGAAATATTATTCAGCTCCCGAAGAGTTATTTGAAAATAATGAACAATTTATAGAGTGGGCAAGTGAAGCAATTGAATCAGCATACAATGCTTGCAGCTGACCCTAAAAAGCGTCACAAATTTTGCGACTTTGAATGGATGTATTCCGCCTAGCTATTAAAGTAATAACGAAGCGGATGGATATTAGTAATAAATTATTTCTCTACAATAACGTTTCTTAAACTATCAATAAGGCTAATAACGTCATTTTTTTCTGGAGAAGGAACACTAAATTTGTTCAATGTTTCATTTAACAGGTTCATAAAAATCGTCCAATCATTATGACTCATCCTCATTCCAGCATGAGCTAATTTCATATTTCGTCCCCTATAATATAGTGCCCCCCCCCGTTTTTTCAGTAATAAAATCTTTCGTTAGTTGCTTTTCTCGGTTGATTCCATCTATTCCACGATGTTCATAAAATCGTCCTAATTGCTTATTATTGGCTAATCGATCAGCTAAATCATCAACCACAGCTGAAATGGCGACATATCCCCCTAAGCGTTTATACAAAGATTCTGCAACTACTGATTCAGCCCTAATAGATGTACAGGTTAAAGAAATTAGTCCTGAAAGAATTATTATCAATATTGATTTATTCATTCTATTACCTTTTGTCTAAATTAAAATTAGTTTTTAACCCGATGGCATTGATCGGGTCGTGGTTTGGAGCCTCTTTTTTCTATGGGAACTTTACAATTATTTATTCTTTGGTTATCAGCATATTTTTTACCTAGTCTTTCTTTTGCAGTTTTAGCCACTTTTTGAAAATGTGTCGTTTGTTTTATCGTTTCTACTGCTGTAACCTCTTGTGTCGAAATAGGCAAAACAGTAATAATAACTAAATGAGAAAAATGCAATTTCATAACAGATACCTGGCGACTATCGGTTGTTTGGAAAATATTTAATATCGAAAGGTCTCGATAGCCTAAGATACAAAATACACGCCTTTTTTAACCCACATTTCAAACCATGAGGTGGTGCATTTCCTGGAAAACTAATGAATGCAGAGCTATCAAATTTTATTTCATTTCCATCATGTGCTATTAATGTAAAAGCCCCTTCAAGCCAAACGTAGAGTTCATCACTTGTATGGCTATGAATGGGCATCTTATAGCCTGGCGATAATCTCAGCAGAGATTCACTACTTCCCATCTCAAGCTTCCCGCGCAATACAGCAATTTCAGCACCCGATGGAAGCCCTGTAACTTTGAGTGGCTTCCAGATGACCTTTTTTAAGTCAATAATCGTTTGATCATCTCCAAATGACAAAGGTCGTATGTTAGAACCAAGTGTATTGTTATTGGTATCGCATAATGCGGATTGAAAAAATAAGATCAAAGTGAGTAATAAAAAATTTTTAATAATCATTAAGTCGTCTCCTTAGATGTTTAACAAGAAATGTTTTGCGTTTTTGCAGATTCCCAAGCAATTAATGCTTGCTTACGTTCACTACCCCACCGATACCCACCAATGACTCCCGTGTTTCTGATAACCCGATGGCAAGGAATCAAATAACCAATCGGGTTTTTTGCGATAGCATTCGCAACTGCACGAGAGCCTGAAGGCATATCAATTGAATGAGCAACTTGTTGGTATGAAAAGGCCATCCCAGTCGGAATACGTAATAAAGACTCCCATACCTTGACTTGAAAATTGCTGCCTTGCACAAGGAGATGAAACTTTTCATTTATCCCATTTTGAACATTGAATATTTTTTTACTCAAAGACTCAATGAGTGAATGATTTTCAAGAATAATTGCATTTGGCCATACCTGTTTTAATGATTCAACAGCATCACAATAATTATCCTTGTCAGTAAAGGATAACTGGCAGATGCCTCGGTCTGTCGCAGCAATAAAAATGATTCCAAATGGACATTGGCTGATGCCATATTCGATTTTCATATCCTGCCCTTTGTTTTTGAACTGGCCAGGGGTGGTAGCCTCAAGCGTAACAAAATGGTCGTGCAAACGACTTTGGCTAGAAAGTCCTATTTCAAGAGAAACATCAAATACACTAGAGTCTTGTAAGAGTTGCTTGGCATGATCAATAGTTAAAAACTGCAAAAAACGTTTGGGTGTAATACCTACCCATTGACGAAACAGTCGTTGAAAATGAAAAGGACTTAAATTAACAACATTGGCAATTTCCTCAAGACTAGGTTGAGTCCTTATGTTTTCGTTAATATAACGAATGGCCTTCTCAATTTTTTCGTAGTGTGTGTTCTGCATGTTTAACTGAACATAATTTAATTGTTGTTTATTAAAGTAATCCTCTTGATGTAAATCAACAACCCGTTTCTTGCTCTTTTTGTTTATTACTCGAATGACTTTAAATTGAAAAGAGCCATTTTGTAGAAAAAGGGAGCTATCTTCTTTCATAAGCGCACACGGAATCATTGATGAGGAAAAGCCAAGCGGCAGAAACGAAATCAAAATGTGAAGCGTACGAAAGTGAAATATATTCTCGCCTCTGCGAAGAATGGACACCCTCGCAAGTTTCAGGCTGCCTGAGTGAAAATGAAACCACTTTCTCAGTCAGTTATGAAACAACCTATTGTTTTATCAATAAATATCGGCCAAACTGGGTAAAGCTATTACCTAGAAAACACAGGATGCGTTAGTTTAAATAGATGGGGAAGAAACGCTCGAAGCGAGATATGATTCCTGATCGAGTGGGAATAGATAAGCGTCCAAAAAGAATTAATAATAAAATGGAATTTAGGCATTGGGAAGGCGATTCAATTGTCTGCTCCCAAAGTACAATATCACTGAATGTGATGGTCGAGAAACAAACTCATTATGTGAGTATTAGGCAAGTAGAAAACAGAGATGATGATTCATTAAAACGCTTTAAAAAGAAGAGCAGACGAAGCATTACTTTAGATAATGAGATTGAATTTAAATACTCTAAAAAAGAAAATAAAACATTGAAAATTAAGACCTATTTTATCATCCGTATCATAGATGAGAGGAAGGATTAGTCGAATAAATCAATGAACTCATCAGATGTTATTTACCTAAAAAGACAGGTTTATCAAAGATAACAAAGAAGGAAGAAAATAAATGTAATTGAGTTCTTATTGAATTTACGGCCTAAAAAATTATTAAATTGGGAACCCCCAACAGAAATTTTTGCTCGGAAATCTGGGTTGGAATTAGAGGGCTATGCACTTTCTATCTCAACGCGGCGCCACACGTTACTTCATTGGTAATATTTAACAGATTTTTCTAAACAAGCGTAGTACCTTCCTCATTAGATCTTTATTAATTTATAGAGGGGAAAGATCAATGAGAGCATCAAAAATACACGCACAAAAAATCAGCCCATCAGAACTAGAACTCATCAACCCTGAAGAACAACCCAAGTTCTGTAACTTAGTACCTAGCGCTTTAGAGTCTGATATAAGATTTACGCCACTAGAAGACGTAGATGATCTTAAAAGCCCTCAATTTTATATAATTACGGTAGCCCAATATAAACATGATGTCGGGCTAGTTGATTCAGAAGGTAAATCATTACTGACTACAATGTGGGGATATGGAAACAATAAACAAAATGTTAGCTGGCCAGGCAAAACGATTGAGGTCTTTAAAGATACCCCTGTATGGATTTTATGGAAAAATGATTTAACCGAACATGATGCTCCCTTACCCCATTTATTACCTGTAGATACCAATGGGCATTGGTGTTACAGCTTACCTAATTATCAACAATACTGTATTGAAAATAATGGTGTGCCATTGGTACCTCATTTGCACGGGGGGCATACCAAAAGTAAATTTGATGGAAACCCAGAATATTTCTTTAGTCCTCATTGGCAGATTAAAGGGCCAAGGTGGACTCGGTTTGTCTATAAATATCACAATGACCAACAAGCAGGTTGTTTGTGGTATCACGATCATGCCTTAGGTATTACACGTCTTAATGTTTATGCCGGCTTAGCAGGGTTTTACATCGTCCGTGATAAGCACGATACGGGGCGACATGGTAACCCTATTGGGTTACCTGCTGAAAAATATGAATTGGCTTATGCTATTCAGGATCGAATGTTTCACTCAAATGGAGAATTATTTTACCCTGCATTTCCAGGCGAACCCGCTTATGACGATTTTATTACTGATATAGAGGATCCAGCGGTTGAGCTTCCAGCTGATAAGTTTCCTGATGGTGGACCAACCGCTTTAGCTGAATTTTTTGGTGACCATATTGTTGTCAATGGGAAAATATGGCCAAAAACAGAGGTTGAGCCACGACATTATCGCTTACGTTTACTCAATGGCTGTGACTCACGTTTTCTTGCGATACGTTTTCGTTTAGCATCAACGTCTGGTTCAACAGATCTCAATGATGCGGGTGAGCCACTTCCTTTTTGGATTATCGGCTCAGACCAGGGATTAGCAGAAGCTGCAATAGAAGTGGATACCTTACTATTTAACCCAGCAGATCGCCATGATATTATTTTCGATTTTTCACAAGTTCCTGCTGGAATGCGTATTATTATGGATAATATCGCTGGCGATGCTCCCTTTAGTGGGGAATTAACAGGCGATCAAAATAGTTCAGAGTATGACCCAAAGGACTTATTTGAAAACCGTCAAACAGATCGTATTATGGCCTTTGATGTCAATCAGCCATTATCTAACATTCGCGATTGTTTTTTCCCAGAAAGCATTCATCATTTCCAAAGCAATACATTAGAAGTTGATAAAGTTAGAAAAGTAGCTTTATTTGAAGGGCGTGATGAATTCGGACGTTTACAGCCAATGCAAGGTGTCGCTGAACCCACTCAAGATGTTGAAGGAAACATAGTTAACGGTGCGCTACCCTGGCATATGCCAATTACCGAGAACCCTGATCTAAATAGCACAGAAATATGGGAAATTTATAATAATACGGAAGATGCCCACCCTGTTCACTTGCATTTAGTGAGTTTTGAAATTTTGAATAGCGAAGAATTTACTTCAGACCTCATAAAACAACCTGTCAAGCAACACGATGGTAGTGAAGGTATTGGCTTTATAATGGAAAATATTGAGCTAGTCAACGATACGTTGCTTACAGCTAGTGGTGTTAATAGAGCACCTAAAGATATGGTCACTTGTTTACCTGGCAGGGTCACCAGAATCAAGATTACATTTGATCGTCCAGGTCGGTATGTCTGGCATTGCCATATTCTGTCGCACGAAGATCACGATATGATGCGACCAATGCATGTGGGTTCAAATTTTTAATCAGTTATAAACTCTAGGTTAACACAAACATAACAAAAAAATTCAGCATACGTCTAAAAAGGTAGTTTATGAAACAACTATTAAATGAAAAACTTCTGACATTTATTGATTCCGATAAAGAATATACGATTCTTGATTTTGGTTGTGGTTCAGGAGAGCTTCTCGAGACTTTATCTAAGGTCGTTTCAAAAAACTCAAAACTGATAGGAATAGACACTATTGCAGATGTTGTTAAACAGGCAAAAATAAAACTACCAAAGATAGATTTTCGCCAAGAACAGTTCATTAATTCATTCAATTTCCCCAATGCTAGTTTTGATATTGTCATTTCTGTTGATACCTTTGAATGCATTATCAACAAAGAATCTTTGGTAAATGAAATTCATCGAATTTTAAAGCCAAACGGTAAAGTGATTTTTGCGCATTGGGACTGGGATACACAAGTTTATAATTCTATGCACAAAAATATTATTAGAGCGTTTGTTGCAAAATTTTCCGATTGGCAACAGCCGTGGATGGATTCAAGCGATGGATTAATGGGTAGAAAACTGTGGGGGCAATTTCAGGGTAAAGATAAGTTTCAGGGGCATATGGATTCTTTCAGTTTGTTGGAAACAGAATACAAAACTGGCATGTATGGATATGACCGGTTGCATGACCTTGCTAGTCTAGTGAAAAAAGGAGACATTAATAGTAAGGAATATGATTTAATTCTTCATGAGATGAAGAGTCTAAGTATTTCTGAGCAGTATTTTTATAGCCTCACTTCATTTATTTATTGTGGAACAAAGATATAACAAGTGACTATGGTGTCAAATGTAATTTATTTAGCATAGTTAACCTCCCATTTAACACCGTCTCTGAGCATAGAATTTAAGATAATAATCATCTTTCTAACGCAAGCAATAAGAGCAATTTTTTTAGGTTTTCCATCGGTGACTAATTGCTCATATTTTGCTTTAAAACGGAGTTACATTTAGTCGCTGTTATCATCGCCATAAACATAGCCCTACGAATTTGATACTGTCCGCCTTTGTAAGAGCCGCTTTCTCGATTAAAAGGAGCCACCCCAATTAAAGCAGCGGCTTGTTTACTGCTATATTTCCTAATTCAGGCATGTCTGCTAACAAACTAAAAGCGACGACATGTCCGATACCTTGCATACTCTGAAGAATATCATTTTTG
>JAGLDH010000217.1 GCA_023145835.1 Methylococcales bacterium | reverse complement strand
TATGTGTATGATAAAGCGGTCACAGACTTTCCTTGGTGGGCAAAACAGAAAGGCCATCAAAATCACATGATCTCTGTTTTAAAAGACAACTCAGTGGCAACATGGATTGAATCTATTGCCTTTGATGCCAATAACCCTATCAACACGGGTGTTGAAGACTACAGCATTTATGAAAACCAAGGGGTAAGGTTTAATGTCGTCCATTACCGTGATCCAGAAACCCAAAAGCTACACCGCTTTGTATCGACATTACCCGAATCAATAAACCCAGGCACTATTGCTATCCTGTACTACAAGCGTTGGACCATTGTAAAAGCCTACAATAACAGCAAGAGTAACTTGAAAGAGAAAAAGGCCTGGTCTTCTTCGGTTAAATCACTCAATAATCAAATGCGACTCACCACCATGACTTATAATTTAATGCGCGTTTGCGAAGAAATTTCAAAAATACAAGATCCCGAGTTGATCCATCCATCGGATAAAAAATATAACAAAGCGCTTGAAAAAAGACAAAGAAGAGCCCTGAAAAGAGGCGGTTTTGTTAACATATTATTGTTTTTGAAGAGAATTGCATGTATCAGCTCATATACCATTCGAGCCGTTCAAAATTCAATCATCACCGGAAAATCTCTGGTCGACCTTATGTCTGCTCTGATGAGCCGATTGGTTCCTAGTAGGAATAATATAGGAACACTGATGGTATTTTGGAAGGGTTGAATTTAGTTATACAGGCCGCAAAAAGAAAAGCGAGAGGTTATAAAATTCAGCATTTCAAAACAATTGCTTATTTACTGACGGCTAAATGAGATTTTTCTAAAATAAATTCAAATTGCTTACCCACTTGATTTTCAAAAGAGCCGGTACTTGATTTTTTTAATTGATCATTTATTTTTAGACACTTTTTTCCTTTATAGGTTATTTTATATTGTGTGTCCGGTTTAGTGTAGCCACTTCAGTATCCTATACTCCCTACAGATAGATTTTCTAATGCTGGTTTTTATTGGTAGCTGCATTTTTAGTGTCTTGCTCTACACCATCAACTTAATATGAAAATAGAAAATGTGATCGCGCGGAGTCACTATAAAATATAATATGGTGGGGAATAATCGATAGAGAGTACACTTTATCCTTCTTGTATCCATTTTTCGATAACTTGATAATTAGCCTTTCAATAGAATCTAACCCTTTGATGTATCAGTTTCTAGTACAATGAGATGTTAGAACAGACAAAAAATAAATTTGTCTGTTTCATAGTAAAGAGAGGCATCATCAAATTATTTTAGAAATAAAAAATATCTGAGAATTGCAATCAATAATATTTACGTACTAAATAAACTATTTTTATACTTCAAAAGGAAATATTTCGATGTTTAAAAAAATTTATCACACTCTTTTTTGTTTGCTGGCATTTTATTATGCTTCCAGCGCCAATGCAGTTATCCCAATAGCAGAAAGAAATGCACTCATCGCACTGTATAATTCAACGGAAGGGGCTAACTGGACAAATAATAATGGATGGGTAGGAGCCGTAGGTACTGAGTGTCAATGGCACGGTGTATCATGTTTAAATGATAATCAGGTATCGACCTTATCTCTTGAAAAAAACAATCTTAAAGGAAATATTCCGCGGGAATTAGGGCAATTGAGTAAGTTGACAAGTCTTTCTCTTGGGACTAATCAGCTTAGTGGATCAATACCTAAAACCTTGATGGATCTTAGTCTATTAAAAACGCTAGATCTGAAGAAGAATCAGTTAAGTGGAATTATTCCAAAAGAGATAGGGCAACTCAGTTTGTTAAATTCTCTTTTTCTTAGCGGAAATAAGATTCAAGGAACAATACCCAATGAGTTGTTTCTACTTAACAGATTAAATACGCTTAATCTGAGAGGTAATCAACTAAGTGGGGCTATTCCAAAAGAATTGAAGCGACTTGTTCATTTAACAAACCTTAGCCTTGATTATAATAAATTTAGTGGTACTATTCCACGGGAATTAGGACAGCTAAGCCGGTTAGAATGGCTTTATCTTGCTCAAAACAAACTCACTGGCATTATTCCGAAAGAATTAGCAAAATTAAGGCATTTAAAACGTCTTTATCTTAATAATAACCAACTTAGCGGTAGTATTCCTAACGAGTTTGGGACGCTACAGTTAAGATACCTTTATCTTGATGGAAATCGTCTTAGTGGCATTATTCCTAAGAAATTTGGATCAATGAATTCTTTAGAATTTCTCAAGCTAGACAGAAACCTTCTTACTGGGACTATTCCAAAGGGGCTAACAAGTATAAAAAAACTATCAATTTTTAATAATTGCCTTAGTTTTTTAGATAGAGATGAGGCGATAGATATTATGAAAAATCTTGATATTGGAAATCAAGATATGTGTGAAAAATTTCCAAAGCAGAAACATATTCCTGTTGTGTTTACCTACCCAAATTCTTTTCACACAAATTTAAGGATAGATGTACCCTTGGTTTTTGTAAATGAAAAGTTTTCTAAAGTGAGTTTGAACCCGATTAAAAACCCTTTGGATGAACATGGTTTCTACTGGAAGCTTAACAGCCTTCAAATTGTTAAGAATGCGACTATTGAACAAGCAAACAAGGCGGGGGTAACATATAATCCTCAAACGTCAGAACTAAAGTTTAAGCAAATCGCTTTTAAAAATAAGCTAATAAAAGCAACGTTTCGGGTTTATAACGATCCTGATGGTATGAAGGGTACTTATTTTCAGTATATTCCTTAGTCTTTAGCGAAAAAAAAGGCCACTATTTTTAAGGAAGTGAGGCGTAATAGTTACTCTATTGCGCCGATCTTCTTGGAAAATAGCGGTCGTTTTGGCAAGCTAAAAATAATTAAGCTTGGCCTTAGGTTCCCTAAAAAAACTGTAATGACTTATTTCACTAATGGGTTATTACGCGAGGTAGATCCTTAGCTTGTGCTACCCAATCTTGTACTTGTGTTGCTGTGGGTACTTTACGAACTAAGCTCTTTTCCTCATTAACCTCAGTCATTTTTACTTGAAGATTCTCTGCATTTCTTTGGGCAAGTTCTGGCACAGTATCAACACCTGCAAATTTAAGAAGGTCAGCATATTGCGTACTTACACCTTTTATTCTTGATAAATCTGCACGATTAACCCAACTAAGAATTAATTGCTCTTTAAGCCCCGATTTTTCAGATATTTCCTTACGCCCTTTCTTCTCGCAGCAGGTTTTTAATAGATTGTCTAATGAAGTTATACCCGCGTCTTCCAGTTTCTTGGAATAAGTAGGACCAATTCCTTCTATTTTAGATAGTTTTGCCATGTTATTTTTCCTGTTTGTTGTTTACATTTTAAAGAATAATTAAGAGTATTACTACACGATGAATAGGGTAGCCTGCATGTAACCACGTTAGGTTCAATGACTCACAAAAGTTGTAACTTCTTGATTTAGCCCAATCAAAGACATCTTCTTTAGGCAAGGTGATTTTTAACAAAGTGATCATGCTCTGTAAATCTTCATCAATTATGCTTACTTTGTAAGTTCAACATTATTGAGAAACAATCATAGCTTTTAAAGTATTAGTTGTACCTGATTGACTAATGGGCACCTAATTTACATTATATTATTAATTTCATTTAGTACATCTTAGAAAATACTAAAATAACAGATATTGTTATAATAAACAGGGTGAGATAACCTAGGTTCATCTAAAAAAAACATAAAATTGATCCTGTAATCAGAGATTTTATAATCAATAAATTAAGCATAGACTAGTTTTTTGATATTGAAATTTTTACAGGCTGTTAAATATTGATTATTTGAACTATTATCAATACTTAGGGATCAAATATTAATGATACTGAATGTAATAAACCGACAGTTTTCTTTCTAATTAGAACAAAATGATAAAGCAATATTTTTTAATTTTACTCATATTATTAATGGTTATAACGCCAGTTGCATCAGCGTTTGATCATTGTGCGAGCAAAATTATGCCTGATCATTTGCCTGAAAGTTTAGACTTGGTTATTAGTGCTACCTCCTCAATTGGTTATTTGCCTTCTTCAAGCCATCAAGAACATATTGAAAAACAATACCATATAAGCTCGACTCTGTATTGTCATATGAAAGATGATTGTACATTTCATGTTTGTGGTAGTGGGTATGGAATTACGCCATCAACAATGATTAGCCATTTGGTTTCTTCTTATCTATTTTTGCAATTTCAATCATTAAGTCCTTACAGTCCAACATTCTCACCTGAAATAAGACCCCCTATATTTAATCTCTAAAGAAGGATTAGACTGTCTGTTATTTGAGAAATTAGATGTTTCTTGAAGAAATGTTCATACAGTGACTGGATTCTTCTGTCATTCCATAGATTTGATTAATCCTAGTGTCCAATTTTTAGTGTAAGAAGGTTATGATTTCACTTATAAAAATAATTCCATTGATTGTTTTGCTGATTTTCTTCAGCATTGCCAATGCTGAAGAACTGAGTCTATTATCATTGAAATCAGCCATCAATGTGGCTATTCAAAATAATCCTAGTTTGGCTCAAATTAATGCTAGAGCCAAAGCTATGGCGGCTATTCCATCTCAGGTTGGGACTTTACCTGATCCAACCATCAGTTTTAATGCATTAAATCTTCCTGTTGATAGTTTTGATACCCAACAAGAAAATATGACTCAGTTTCAGGTGGAGTTGGCTCAAACTATTCCATTTCCTGGGAAACTAGCATTACGTGAGAAAGTTGCTTTGTTTGAGGCTGAAGCAGCAACACAAAATGTGACTGAAGCACGATGGTGGTTGCAGAAAATTGTTAAGAATACCTGGTGGCAGACTTTTTATCTAGATAGAGCATTACAGATTGTGGGGAGCAATCAGGTACTTTTACGTCAGTTTATTCAGATTGCTCGGACTAAATACGAAGTAGGGCAGGGATTACAGCAGGATGTCTTGTTGGCTCAATTGGAATTGTCTAAACTATTAGATCAACAACTCAGACTAGATGGGTTGCGGCGTAATGCAGTTGCGCAACTTAATGCATTACTCAATAGGCCGGCCAATTTATCCATAATTTTACCTGATGATATTGAGCTCACTTTACCTAAACTAATCGCTGAAACTGATTTATACCAGCATGCTGAAAATTTTAGAGCACTACTCGCAGCTAAACGAAAATCTATTAATGCGGCTCAATCTCGTTTAGATCTAGCAAAAAAAGAATATTTTCCTGATTTGAATATTGGAGCAGCCTATAGTGCAAGAGATGATAAACCCTCTGGTGCAGAGCGTGCTGATTTTCTGAGCATGAAACTGAGCGTCACAGTGCCCATTTTTTTTACCCACAAACAGGGTAAAGCGGTCGATCAAAGAACGAATGAGTTAATGCAGCAAAGATACGCTTTGCAGGATGAATTAAATAACGTACGTGCGCAAATTACTCAAAGTTATAGCAATTTTCAACGAGCTAAAAATCAATTTGTATTATTCAAGACAGGTATTATTCCACAGGCGCGACAAACCGTATCATCCATGCTAGTGGGCTATCAAGTGAGTAAAGTAGACTTTTTAAATTTAGTGCGCAGCCAAATCACTTTATTTAATTATGAAATGCAGTATTGGAATGCTTTTGCAGAAGCGAATCAATCTCTCGCGCAATTGACTGCCACAGTAGGCAAGGAAGAAATTTATGAATAAGCATATTTTATTGATAGCTCTTATTTTTTTGGTCATCGGATTAGTGGGTGGATATTGGATAGCTAATCAACAAATTGATGAATTGCCTGTTAATGCAGCCGTTACAAAACAACCTTTGTTTTACAGAAACCCGATGGATCCAACGGTTACTTCACCCGTGCCTGCAAAAGATCATATGGGTATGGATTATGTTCCTGTTTATTCCGATGATTCTTCACAAAGTGATATTGTCGGTACCGTAAAAATAGATGCAGTGACTGAACAAAATATTGGTGTACGTACAGAAATTGCCCGTCGTGAAACACTATCACATATTGTACATGCAGTTGGTAGAGTGGCTTACGACGAAGAACGGTTAGTACGGTTACACCCAAAAACAGAAGGTTGGATAGAGACTTTAAAAATAGATAAAACAGGGCAATGGGTTGACAGTAATGATGATTTGCTGAGTATTTATTCTCCTCAATTAGTGACCAGTCAACAGGAATATATTCTAGCTTTGCGTAACTTAAAAGCTTTGGAAAAAAGCCCTATCGAGGATATTCGGCGAGGAGCAGAAGAACTTGTTAAAAGCTCTCTTGAGCGATTAAAACTACTTGATGTGCCTGCTCACCAAATGCATGATTTAACACGCACGCATAAAATTAAAAAAAGCCTGCATATTCATTCTCCATCAGAAGGCATTGTTATGAATATTGGGGCGCGAGAAGGGCAGTATGTAACACCCGCGACAGAGCTTTATATGATTGCTGATTTATCTACTGTTTGGGTTTATGCTAATGTTTACGAATATGAATTACCTTGGGTTAAAGTGGGTGATCCTGTAGAAATGAATTTAGCAGGTGTGCCAGGGCGGATGTTTAAAGGGCAGGTAGCCTATATTTACCCTTATGCTGAGCCTAAAACCCGTACCATCAAGGTACGGCTCACATTTAATAATGCAGAATTTTTGTTAAAGCCAGATATGTTTGCTGAAGTGACAATCCATGCAGGCATTCAAGTTGTAGCCGTGACAATTCCGAGTGAAGCGGTGGTTCGGTCTGGTGTGAGCAATAAAGTTTTCGTCATGCGAGCTCCAGGCAAGTTTGAACCGCGTTCAGTTAAAGTAGGGTTTAGTTCTAATGGACGAGTTGCTGTTTTAGAGGGGATTAAAGTAGGTGAAAAGGTTGTAACTTCTTCCCAATTTTTACTGGATTCTGAGTCTAAATTACGTGAAGTTGCAGCTAAAATGATGGAACCCAATAAACCGGAACAAACAAAAGATATAAACTACACGCCTATTGATCAGTCGCCAACTCAAAATAATGAGATGAAAATGCACCATCATAAAGGCCACCAATATGATTGAGCGTTTAATTGAAATCTCATTAAAAGAGCGTTTTATTGTGCTGTTGACAGCTTTTATTTTAGGTGCTGCTGGGTTGTGGTCTTTTAAAAATATGCCGTTAGATGCTATTCCCGATTTGTCCGATGTACAAGTGATTGTATTTACTAAATACCCTGGACAAGCACCACAAGTAGTTGAAGATCAAGTTACTTATCCTTTAACGACGGCTATGTTAGCTGTTCCCAAAGCAAAAGTAGTTCGGGGGTATTCTTTTTTTGGCCTATCTTTTGTCTACATTATTTTTGAAGATGGAACAGATATTTATTGGGCGAGATCGCGTGTATTAGAGTATTTAAATTATGCTAGTAACCGTCTTCCAAAAAATATTAATCCATCATTAGGGCCTGATGCGACAGGAGTGGGGTGGGTGTATGAATATGCCCTAGTTGATAAAACAGGCACGCATGATTTAGCTCAGTTACGATCGATTCAAGATTGGTATCTACGATATCCACTACAGACTGTGCCTGGTGTTTCCGAAGTTGCTTCAGTCGGTGGGTATATTAAACAATATCAAGTAGAAGTAGACCCCAATGCTCTGCTTGCATATGGTATACCGCTAGCTAAAGTTAAACGAGCTATTCAACGGTCTAATAGTGATGTGGGTGGACGTTTGGTTGAAATGGCAGAAACCGAATATATGGTGCGCGGCCTAGGTTCTATTCAAAGTATTGATGATATTAACAGTATACCAGTAGGTGTTGATGCTAACGGAACACCTATTCGATTAAAAGATGTTGCGCATGTCCATATTGGTCCAGAATTACGCAGAGGATTAGTCGAATTAGATGGAAGAGGGGAGGTTGTCGGCGGTGTGGTTATCATGCGTTTTGGGGAGAATGCTAAAAAGACTATCGCAGGTGTTAGACAAAAACTTGATGAACTTGGACAAGGATTGCCAAAAGGGGTTGAAATTATTCCTGTTTATGATCGAGGGGATTTGATTGACCGAGCTGTAGACACACTGACTTTAGCCTTAACGCAGGAGCTGGTTATTGTCTGCGTTATGGTGGGTTTGTTTTTACTCCATCTGCGATCATCATTAGTGATTGTTATTACCTTGCCACTAGGGATTTTGATTGCGTTTATCATCATGAAAATGCAAGGACTTAATGCTAATATCATGTCGTTGGGAGGGATAGCTATTGCGGTGGGTGATATGGTAGATGGCGCTGTGGTGATGGTAGAAAATGCCCATAAACATTTAGCTGAAGCGACAAAAAAGAAAAAAGCTGAGTTAACACAAGAAGAGCGTTTTCAGGCTATTTCAACGGCATCCAAAGAAGTAGGACCTGCATTGTTTTTTTCTTTGCTGGTTATTACTGTCTCATTTATCCCAATTTTTGCTATGGAGGCTCAAGAGGGGCGGTTGTTTGGCCCGCTTGCTTATACTAAATCATACGCAATGGCAGCAGCAGCACTATTAACAATCACTGTTGTTCCTGTATTGATGGGGTTTTTTATCCGTGGAAAAGTGATTCCAGAACATAAAAACCCAGCAAATCGTCTTTTACATTTTATCCATACACCTTTATTAAAAGCGGCGATGACCTTTCGCTCACTGACTTTACTTGTTGTTGTCATTTTGTTGTTATCTACAGCTTATCCTTTATCTAAAATCGGCAGTGAATTTATGCCGCCGCTGGATGAAGGCGATATACTTTATATGCCAAGTACTTTCCCTGGTATATCCATTACTAAGGCTAAAGAACTTTTGCAACAAACGGATAAAATACTGAAAACCTTTCCAGAAGTTCAACATGTTTTTGGTAAAGTTGGGCGCGCAGATACTGCAACTGATCCAGCACCCTTATCCATGCTAGAAACCACTATTCGCCTTAAACCAAAAGAAGCGTGGCCTGATCCCAATAAAACCACGCAAGAATTAATGTCAGAAATGGATGAAGCCATTCATTTTCCGGGTATAGCTAATGCGTGGACTATGCCGATTAAAACACGTATTGATATGTTATCAACTGGGATTAAAACACCCGTCGGTATTAAAGTATCAGGGCCTAATTTGAATGAATTGCAACGATTAGCTAAAAAAATTGAGCTAGCAATGAAAACAATACCTGAAACATTATCAGCATTTGGTGACCGTGCAGTAGGTGGATATTATCTAGATTTTGATATTAACCGAAAAGCAGCGGCTCGATACGGTTTAACAACTGGGGATGTACAGGATGTGATTCAAAGTGCTATTGGCGGTATGAATGTGACAGAAACTATAGAAGGGTTAGAGCGTTACCCTGTAAATTTACGTTATCCACGTGAGCTACGTGATAATTTGGAAAGTTTGAAACGAGTATTGATTTCTACACCAAACGGAGCTCAAATTCCACTTACCTTAGTGGCTGAACTAAACTTAAGACGTGGACCTCCAGCTATTAAAAGTGAAAATTCTCGACCCAATGCTTGGGTTTATGTTGACATAAAAACTTCTGATATTGGTGGGTATGTTAGTCAAGCTAAAAAAGTCTTAGCTGAGCAGGTCACAATTCCACACGGGTATACTATTAATTGGTCAGGACAATTTGAATTTATGGAACGCGCATTAGATCGGTTACGCATTGTTGTCCCGATGACATTACTCCTAATTTTTTTACTCTTATATTTTACCTTCCGAAATTTTATTGAACCCACCATTGTCATGTTGACTATTCCCTTTGGCTTAATAGGAGGGATTTGGACAGTATTTTGGTATGACTTTAATTTTTCAGTCGCTGTTTACGTAGGGTTTATTGCATTAGCCGGAACAGCAGCAGAAACTGGCGTGATGGTACTCAACTTTATTGATATTGAAATAATAAAACTTCGGAAACTTAAAGAAAGGTCGTTAACCGCTTTGGAAATAAAGAATGCAGTAGAAAAAGCCACTGCATTACGTGTTAGACCTGTAGCGATTACTGCCTTTTCTACTATGCTTGGGTTGGTTCCAATTATGTGGGCAACAGGTACTGGTGCTGATGTCACTCAACGTATTGCCGCTCCTGTTTTAGGCGGCATGATTACTGTATTAATCTTAAGTTTATTAGTGTTTCCAGTCATTTATAGTCTGGCATTACAGCTTCAGGAACAAAAATCAGACAATAAAGGTAAGTTATAGATATCTAAGGGAAATAGTTGTTTTAAAAGTGTTAATAATTTATAACTTACATAAGAACGGATAAATGAGTTTAAATACCTCAGTATGAATCAATATACTAGACTAAAAAATAATAACCAATGTTGGGTGAATAACAAGAACCTGTTGCTGTCCCTACCAGTGACAAGGTTAATACATTTCTTGTACTGATAAAACTGAACTTAATTAGAGTGAATATACTCACAATATCGTAAAGTTACGTGACAGCAGAATTTAGCCAAAATAATATGTGAAAATGTCACAAAATAAATGGTACTACTTCATATTACATTTAACTTACTTCAAGTATTCTATTTACCATAGAATAAAACAACAGTGGAGATACAGATGACAGATATATTTTCTTATAAGGGCAGCCGAGTTAAAATAGAAATGAATAAGGCTAAAAATAATGCAATGATTATCATTGGCCGTGAAAAATTCAACGCGATGTTACAATCTGAAGAAAAACAAAATGATAATAAGTCCAAACTTTGGAAATGTGCTAACACTGGCACGGTGACAGAATCACCACAACTCATGGCGTTACAGATTATCGAATATTGGCATTAGTAGATTGAGTCATACTAGCATTAACAGGAGAAAACTATGGGTGCTGAAGAATAGTATAAATTAACATGGTTATGAACAACAAACCCTAGGTTTGAGAAAAATTGGCTTATACGCGACGCAGACCCTTAAGGAATCTCTGATCAAGTTAGAAACCTTGCTTTAAAGGAAACTAAATTTTTCTCATTTTGAAAAAAAAATAACAAGTAACTATGGTGTCAAATGGTAATTATTTAACATATACTTCGCGCAGTCACGACCGCGCGAAGTATAGTTAAGCTCTCATTTGACTCCGCCCCTAAGAGACTGTGAAAGTATTCCTAAATTTAAGCAAAAACACTCGCTTCGGAAACAAAAAAAGTCAATGACTTACATGGTTTTTTATTCTATGTTTAGTCCTTTTTGGCAATACTTTTACAGTCTCCTAAGCATCGAATTTAAGATATCAATAATTTTCGAAAATCAAGTTAGCTGAGCCCTTGATTTCTTCTTTTTCGGTCAGGCACTATATAGGATTATTAAATTATGAATACTTTAGAATCAATCAACACAGTAGATGTAAAAAAAAAATAAGGAAAACCTTTCAAATCTTCAGAACTTAATTGGTTTTAAAATACCAGATTCTTTTTCTAGCTTATTAATAGAATCATTTATCCCTAGAACGCAAATCGCCTTAAATTAAAATTATGCGCTTATCCCGTCTATCATCTGTTTATCCCGTCATTACATTATCACTAATAACCCTTTTATCTGTATTATCAATAACTTTTAGTACTCAATCTCATGCTGAATTGACTCCTATTTGTATTGAGCACTATATAAGGGCAGGAGCGGTTCCCCAAGGACCCAATGTATCTTGGAACGTATTGCTTGGTGAGTGTAAAATTCCAGCATCTACGGCCAATTATGGTGGCCTAGGAAGTCCGCGTTGTGGAAATAGGGTGGATCAGATAGAAGCATTTTGTGGTGCGTCTTGCCCTTCTACTGCAACACCAGAGGATATTGCTAGTTGTTTTACACCACCACCAATAAACTCTTTTCAAGACAATAAAAGTAAAGGGCCTAGTTGCGATGGTGTAGGCAATCCTTGTGACCCAGGTTCAGGTAATAAATTTCAACAAGAAGGTGATTATGCTTCCTATAGTGGTTTTCTTAATTTAGATCGCTTTTACAATAGTATTAATCCTCAAGATAGTATCTTTGGATTTGGATGGACTTCCTCGGGATTATCCCAGCTGAATATTGTCTCTGATACAGAAATTGAAGTTATCAATGCGAATGGTAGAGGCGAAGTTTTTAAATATGTGAGCAACGCTTGGCAAGGAGATTCAGATTCACGCTTGCAATTAGAAAAATCATCAACAGAATATACGGTTACATATCAAGATACCCGCGTTGAAATCTTTAATTTATCGGGTCAACTCATACAACAAACTGACAGCTCTAATTTAACAACCAGTTTTAGTTACGATACTGATAATCGCCTTATTACGATTACTAGTCCATTTACCAAAACACTTAGCTTTGTTTATGGAAGCAATAATCATGTTCAGAGTGTAACAACGCCAGATGGACCTATTGCTTATCAATACAATGGTTTAGGAAACCTTACGAAAGTCACTTACGCAGATGATACCAGCAAAACTTACCACTATGAAGATGCAAACTTTGTACATCATTTAACAGGTATAACTGACGAGAATGGCAAGCGTTTTGCTACTTGGTCATATAACAGTGATGGCAAGGCAACAAGCTCTGAACATGCGGTTGGCGTAGAAAAAGTGACGCTTTTATATGATTCCAGCCAAAATAAAACAACAGTAACAGGAGCTTTAGGGGATACCCGTACCTATGATTTTGAATTGCTTCAAGGTGTTTATAAAACTACAACCATAAATGGTGACCAATGCCGTACCTGTGGCAATGGCTATATAAAAGGTCGTAGCTATGATAGCAATGGATTTCTTACTAGCTTTACAGATTGGAAGGGCAACCAAACCACGCTGATTAATAATGATCGCGGCTTACCCACTCAACAAACAGATGCGGTAGGAACAGCAGAAGAACGAACTACAACAACAGTTTGGCATAATGATTTTAGCTTGCCTGTAACAATCACTGAACCAAATAAAAAAACAGACCTAAGCTATAACGATAGCGGTCAACTTCTTTCAAGAACTGTTACGGATTTAAACAACAACGAATTTCGCACTACGACTTATACCTACAACTCACAAGGACTAATCGCTACAATTGATGACTCAAGAACCGATGTTAGTGATATAACAACGTTTGAATACGATGCTAAAGGTAATCGTATAAAAATCACCAATGCACTCGGTCAAATTACTCAAATCACTGCATATGATCCTAGCGGACGTCCTTTAACTATTGTAGATCCTAATGGTGCTATAACCGAACTGAGCTATGATCTTCGTGGCAGATTAACTAATCAGATTACAGAAGGAAACAGCACACGGTTAAGTTATGATCCAGCAGGAAACATTAAACAAATAAAACAAGCGACGGGGCAAGTTCTAAATTATTCTTATGACGATGCTCACCGGCTTACTGGTTATAGTGATGCACTAGGGAATCAAATTGCTTACACATTAGATGCAGCCGGTAACAAACTATCAGAGACTATTGCAGGTTCAAACCAAACGCTCACGCAAACGCACCAGTTTGTTTATGACAAATTAAGCCACCTTGTTAGTGATATTGGTGCAGCGAACCAAACGGCTAATTTTCAATATGATGCTAATAATAACCTTATTCAACAGACTGATCCTAATAGAAATATCTCAAAATTTGGATTTGATGCACTAAATAGACTGATTAATACCACTGATGCTAACAATGGGCAGAGCCTGTATCAATATGATACCAGAGACAACTTGACGAGAGTTACTGATCCAAACGGTCATCACACCAGCTATCGTTATAATGCATTTGATAACTTATTAGAGAAAAATAGCCCGGATACAGGTATCACAACCTATACAGTAGATTCAGCAGGTAATCGTTTAAGCCAAACCGATGCCAAAGGCATTCTCACCACATACACGTATGATGCACTCAACCGCTTGACCTCAGTTAACTATCCAGACAGCAACCTGAATATAAGTTATCAATTTGACGAAAATGCAGCAGGGCAAAATGGGATCGGTCGCTTAACGACCATGACTGATGCCAGTGGCACAACTAAATATCATTATGATAAGCGGGGTAATTTAACCTCAGAGACAACATCACGTGGAACAGCCACAGTCAGCATTCAATATGCCTATAATATTGGAGACCAACTTGATCAAATTACTTACCCTAGTGGTCGCACAGTAGATTATTTCTATGATACGGTAGGACGTATTGAAAAAGTGACAACAACTGATGCACTTGGCATCACCCAAACCTTAGCAAGCGACCTACGCTACCAGCCTTTCGGTAATGTAAATAAGTTGGTTTACGGTAATGGACTAAGCTCACAATATAGTTTTGATCTGGATGCTCGTCTGACTGAAATAAACCTATCACCTGTCCATGATTGGCAATATAGCTATGACCCCGTGAGCAACATAACCGGCATTACAAACTCTCTTGACCTTAATCAAGATAAAACGTATGGCTATGATAGCCTCAACCGGTTGATTGATGCACAAGGCAATAACAGCAACCAAAGCTATCAATACGACAGCACAGGGAATCGAACCTTACATACTCAAGATAATTCAAGTAATAATTATCACTATTCCACGACTAACCACCATCTAAAGGATATTAACGGCAGTCAATTTAATTACGATGCCAACGGTAATATTACCCAACTGTCTCATTCGACGATTTCTACAGCGTTAGTTTATGGTGACAATAATCGTTTGAGCCAAGTTAATGGAGTAATCTACACCTATAATGGCAATGGAGAGCGGGTATTAAAAAACAAAAATGGCAGTATTACTGGCTATTATTACAATCAAAATGGACAACTTATTGCCGAAACAGATGGCGCCAGTCAGATAGACAAAGAATACCTCTACCTTGATGGGCAATTAATTGCACTAGTCACTCAGCCAACAAATACGAACATTAGCAATACCTGTGATGTGACGAAAACAATCAGCAAAAATGAATGGTTGCTTATTGGTATCCCTTGTACAGCACCGCAAACTGCCAACACTATGGAAGCGATATTAGCGGATGATGTCACAGGTACCTATGGAACAGACTGGCGTGTCTATGAATATAATCCAGTAAGCAAGAGTTATGATCAAGTTAATTTACAGGATGTATTACAAGTAGGGAAAGGCTACTGGATTATCAGTGCCAATGATTCAGCGGTACTGGATATGCCCACTGGTAGCTTACCAGTCAATCAAACCAGCTCGGCTCAATGCACCAGCCCAACATGTTTTGAAGCGAAAATCACCAGTAATAACAGCACCCAATGGCAATTACTGGCAAACCCTTTTCAGCATACCTATAAATGGTCTGAGCTGCGTGGTAAAGTGGCAACAGGTAATAGTCTGTGTAATGACAGTGATGGCTGTACATTGGCAGAGATGGAGAGTGCAGGCTTTGTCCAGGATCAAGGTTGGTACTATGATAATAATAACTATGTAAAGTTAAAAAATACAACGATCTCACCGTGGACAGGTATGTGGATGGTGGCTCATGAAACAGCCAGTAGCGATCATGCGCCTACCTTGTTATTTCCTGGAAAGGCACCGTTGGAGATAACAAATGGGGATCAAGCTCAAGCTGTTTATTATGTACATAACGATCACCTTGGAACCCCACAGGCGATCACAGATGAAAATCAAGTTATTGTCTGGCAGGCTGAATATGACCCGTTTGGAAAGGCTACCATTATTACTGAAACAGTGACAAATAATGTGCGGTTCCCGGGGCAGTATTTTGATAGTGAAACTGGACTGCATTATAACTATTATCGATATTATGACCCTAGTACTGGACGCTATGTAACAAGTGATCCGATTGGGCTTAGTGGGGGGCTTAATACTTATGGGTATACGCTTAATAACCCAATGAATTTTATTGATATTTTTGGCCTTTCTCCAAATTCAAATGCTATGGCAGACTATTTTGACCCAATAAAAAAAGCTATTAAAGAAAGTGAAGGTTCTGTCTATTTTGACCCCAAAAAAGAGGCTATTAAGTTTGGAGTATATAGTTCTGTAGATGCGGTAACGGGATTTAAAACACCCAATCCTGAAGTACCAAGTATATTGGATATCATAGTGCTAGGTAATACTATAAATAATATGAAAAATGATTTTATTAATAAAAAGCCTGTTTCCGGTATGGATCGGTTTTATAGATTTGTTTTTGGGGATTTTTTTGCAGATGGTATGAAACCTTTCTCAGAATCATTTTTTTATTGGAATGAGAGTCTGAAACCACTTCCATCCCCTAAGCCTAAGCAAGAAACACCGTTACCTGAAAAGTGTACAAATTACCCTAACCTCGGTACGTATTAAGTTCCTGACCAACACGTAAGGCGTATACCCCGTAAGTTGGAATAGCGCCAGCGTTTTCCGACATGATAAGTATGGATAATTTATCTGCTGCTGATGACTTGGCGGAATGCGTTCCTTTTCCGCCCGAAGCTAAACCTTGGTAATACCGGTGGTTTTTGGCACACGAATGGGGAACAATTACCTTGGTAGTCTTTATTGTCGAACTGGATCAAGTTCGTAGGCTGGGTTAGCTTATTAAGCATAGCGAAATAACGTAACCCAGCATCTTTTGCTACCATCTGAGCAAGCCAAAGTCTGCTCTCCCGCCATCAGTTCCTTTGAAATGACTAGGGATTATTGCAAAAATCACCAAATACAAACCAGAATATAAAAACATCTGGGTATCCACTCTGCTGCTAACTAAGTCTTCTTGTAAATCAATCGTTTATTTATTTCGTAAGTTGTACCTTATGAGTTGTTATTTGGAGTATGTAATTCTACCCAGATTGAAAGGAATAAAAAAACCTCGATCACTTTTTAAAGTACATACAAGTATTAGATTGGAGAACAAGCGATGGTAGCATCTAAAATTCGCTGTGATTTATCACAAAAAGGGCAGTTAATTGAACCTTATTATATTTCGGTTGCTGCACATGCCTTATCTTTGAACGCTTGTCTGGTCACTAAATAATTAGGGTCAGAGTAAAAT
>JAGLDH010000216.1 GCA_023145835.1 Methylococcales bacterium | reverse complement strand
AATTAATTTTACTTGGGTACTTAACTGTTTTAGCTACGCCGCTATTGGCAAAAAACCAGTCGTTAGAAATCCACAGTCGTGACCACGCGAAGTATAACAAGCTCCGAAACTATTTTAGTAATACAGATATCGGCAAAACTCATCGGGTAAAAAATTGCATCTGTGATTGCACGAAGTATAAAAGCAGTGAAAACCATTTACACCCATTATTCTAACGTGTACGTCTGATGTAATTCTGGTATTTCGACATGTGTATTTTTCAGCTTTTTTGCAAACACAGGCATGACATCTCTATCACCATGTACTAAAAAGGTTGTTTTAGGGTTACCTGTTTGTTGATGCCAGGCCAATAACTCTGCCTGATCTGCATGAGCAGAAAAACCACCGATAGTTAAAATAGAGGCTTTTACTGGAATATCTTCACCAAATATTTTAACTTTTTTTGCTCCATCAACTATTCTTCTAGCTAACGTTCCGTATGCAGCAAACCCCACAAAAACAATCGTATTATTTCGTCCCCAAAGATTGTGTCTAAGGTGATGTTTTATTCGTCCTCCAGTGCACATGCCTGAACCTGCGATAATGACCGCTCCTCCTGAAATATTATTGATAGCCATTGATTCAGAAGTTTCACGAGTAAAATGTACACTAGGAAATTTAAACGGATCGGTATTTGACTTAAATACTTCACAAGTTTCTTTATCAAAACACTCTGGGTGGCGCTGAAATATTTGGGTGGCAGAAATTGCCATGGGAGAATCCAAAAAAACAGGTAAATAATGCGGTAATAGCCCGTTCTCTATTCCTTCTCGTAAATAATAAAGAAGTTCTTGAGCGCGTTCCAAGGCAAAACTTGGAATAATGATATTGCCACCTCTACCAATAGTGGAATTTATTGTTTGGTAAAATTCCTCTAGCGTGGGCTCTAATGTTTTATGTAATCGGTCGCCGTAAGTTGTTTCCATTACGACAAAATCAACCTTAGGAGGCTGAGTAGGATCTTTTATAATGGCTCGGTTACTGTAACCTAAATCACCAGAAAAAATAATTTTACGCTTCTGCTTTTTCTCTTCAACTTCTAACACGATAGAAGCAGAACCTAAAATATGTCCTGCATCAATAAATGTAGCCTGAATACCATCGCTAATAGCCAAAGGCTTATTGTATTTTGCTGAGCGTCCGAAAAAACCGAAACATTCTAAGACATCAACCGTATTATAAAGAGGTTCTATTTCTTCTTTTTTATTGCCACGTCTTGATGCTTTTTTGTTTTTATAGCGTGCTTCACTTTCTTGTAAACTGGCTGAGTCTAACAAAACTAGGCGAGCTAATTCACAAGATGCACTGGTAGTAATAATTTCACCAGTGAACCCCTTTTTAACCAGTAAAGGTATACGGCCACAATGGTCTAAGTGAGCATGAGTGAGAAGTAAGTAGTCAATACTAGCGGGGTCAAAGCCAAAGGGTTCTGCATTCTCTTCCTTCATCTCTCGCCCACCTTGATATAGTCCACAATCGATTAAAATTTTCTTACCTGCGGCTACTAATAAATGGCATGACCCTGTCACATTTTGGTCTGCACCGTGAAATTCTAGTTTCATTAGTCATTCTCCTTGTCCAATTGTGTTAGAGGATGATTTAATAAAGGACGTGAGCAGAAAAAAATGTGCTTTATCTCATAGTCATCCTGTAATTTTACTTATGAATTAATTGATTTTCTATTTCCCCAAACGTTCTGTAATACGTTTATATGTTTCTTTTAGTTCATCACCAATAACCTTTGTGGCATGAATTAATTCATCACTGGTTTCTTTAGTTTCATCAGTAATGATACCTAAGCTATCGATAAAACCTCCCCAACTTTTTTCAGCTTCTTCCCACTCTTCTTTTGCATCCATACTCGCTAGGTGAAGTTGAAGTTGAATTTCATCTCGTTGTTGTTTTAATGCATCAGATAACTCATCAAATTCGTTTTTAAAGCCCATAATTCTCTCCTAAATAAAAACAAAATAGTTTCTTTAAAAATAAAATACCTCTTTTTAAAAACACACACATTGATATATATCAATAGACCTATAGTTAGTTTTAAGTTGAGAAGTAAATCAATGGATTATTTCCTTAAATGTAGGTGATACATGCTTTACAGAACCTTTATAATTGAAATGTATAGAAGGTTATTGTATGTATATTAATAAACGGTTATATTGAACTTACACTAGCTGTATTTCTCTATATTTTATAGTTAGAAAAATCAGTATCAAACTGATTTGTTAATGGTTTTTATGATAGGTGTTTATATGTCAGTTAGACCTAAAAATAAGATAGCATCTTATCCTCCGGGTAAATCAAGCAACCCAAGTTGTCATGAATGGATTTCTGTTGCTGCATACTACAAAGCTGAGGCAACAAAATTTGAGCCTGGACAGAAATTGGACAACTGGTTAGAAGCTGAAGTTGATTACATAAAACTTCAGATAACATCTTTTTTTAACCGTTGTGAGGAGGATGGCGGTATCTCACTTGCTGAATTACAGGGGCTGGGCCGTTATGTTTGTCTAGATCACCCTGAGCGAATCAATACTGAAAAAGAGTTGATTCATAAAATTCAAATAATTTCAAAACATCGCCCTTGTTTTCAGACTCGATTAAAAGAGGATTGTGGAGAAGTAGAATGTGAATGGCGAGAAGAATGCCAAAAACTAATTGCCGCTTGGTTACGGTGAAGCAAATAAGTTGATTCTAATAGAATAAAATGACGATATAAAACTGAATATATAAACGATAGAAAATTTAATAAAACACCATAATATTATTTCTATCGTGGGTAATATCATTACCGTCGCTGAAAATCAGTGAAACGGAGCGGCTCTTGTGCGCAGTTGAAACCTACTTCACTGACTTGACGGCTTTTCGGGAAAA
>JAGLDH010000215.1 GCA_023145835.1 Methylococcales bacterium | reverse complement strand
TTCATTCCTAATCTATATGGTGTATTTGCCGAATCATCCACCATACTAGAAGCCTATCAAGTACTAACTGCGCTGTTCGACAAAACAGCCTTCACTATTACGGAACGGAATTTAGTCCTGCTCAGTATTAGCCGTTATCGTAATTGTAGTTATTGTTTAGCCGCACATAGCACAGTGGCAAAAATGCAGAAAGTGTCTACAGATATTATTCATGCGGTGTATTACAACCAGCCCTTGTCTGATACAAAATTAGAAGCTCTGCGTATTTTTACCAATGCAGTATTAGAAGCTGATGGCTGGGTTAAGCAAGATGCTCTGCAAGCTTTTTATCAAGCTGGTTATCAAAAACAGCATGTACTGGAAGTGGTGCTGGGCATTAGTTTTAAAACACTCAGTAATTACGTGAATCATATAAATGATACGCCAATTGATGAGAATTTTTTATCGGGTATCCCTGATAACCAAGCCTCTGTCACCCCATAGGAGATGAAGATGGAAAACAGACCACCACTACCCCCTTTTACGTTAGAAATGGCAACACAAAAAGTACAATTGGCTGAGGATGGGTGGAATAGTAAAGACCCTGTAAAAGTTGCCAGTGCTTATACCGTTGACTGCCAATGGCGAAATCGTGCAGAGATATTTTCAGGACGGGAAAAGATCATCGAATTTCTATCCCGTAAATGGGAAAAAGAACTGGATTATGTGTTAAAGAAAGAACTTTGGTGCTTTTCCGACAATCGTATCGCAGTCACTTTTCGTTATGAATGGCATGACGATGCTGGGCACTGGCATCGTTCCTACGGTAATGAATTATGGGAATTTGCAGAAAATGGTCTGATGCAACGGCGTATTGCCAGTATTAATAACAAACCGATCAGCACATCGGAGCGTGAATTTACTTAACTTTTATTTATTAATCAGGAGACTCAAATGAACCAAGAAACTCAAGTAACAATGCTAACCAGTCCAAGCTGTGGCTATTGTCATGCGGCTAAAAGTCTGTTGCAACAGCAAGGCATCACTTATGAAGAAGTGGATCTAATCAAAGATGGCGAACAAGCACAACAGCTTTTAATTCAAAGTGGACAACGTACCGTACCGCAAATATTCATTAACGAAACACCGATAGGAGGGTTTACTGAATTATCCAAACTCATTAGAGACAATGAATTTGATCTCACTCATATTAAATCTTTAAATTAAAAACATTTGTTTTATCGTTCCCAGATCTGTATGGGAGCGATAGTTTTAGGAGAAACAATCATGAACACTCAATCCATAAAAATCATAAAAGCTCTATTAATCAGTCTGATTTTTAACTTAGGATTCACGGCAAGCTCTTTTGCCGCGCAACCGATCAATCGTGTTAGTTATAAAACAGTCAATATTGATGGATTAGACATCTTTTACCGTGAAGCAGGAGACCCAAAGAATCCAACAATATTGCTTTTACATGGGTTTCCCACCTCTTCACATATGTTTCGCGATCTGATTCCGGCATTAGCTGATCGCTTTCATCTAGTCGCACCAGATTATCCAGGCTATGGCTATAGCTCCATGCCTGCTGTTGATAAATTTGACTATAGCTTTGATAACCTTGCCAACGTAGTGGAACAATTTATTGATAAAGTGGGATTGAAGAAATATAGCTTGTACTTGATGGATTATGGCGCACCGATTGGTTTTCGTATCGCAACGAAATATCCAGAACGCATTGAATCGCTCATTATTCAAAATGGAAATGCCTATGATGAAGGGATTGATAATAATTTCTGGGAGCCTATTAAAGCTTACTGGAAAGATCGTAAAGCAGTTAATCAAGGACTGGATAATGATTGGTGGAAAAATGTTAAAGCTAGCTACAAGAAACCAAACATGACAAATGATGAAGCATTGCAATTTCTATTGACGCTGGATGCAACTAAATGGCAATACACCAATGGTGTACGCAATGTTGAAGGCATTAACCCTGACACCTGGAATCATGTACAGCCATTATTAGATCGTGGAGGTAATAATGCCATACAGCTTCAGCTTTTCTATAGCTATGGTTCGAATCCTCCCCTTTATCCACAATGGCAAGCCTACTTTCGTAAATATCAACCCCCTACTTTGATTGTGTGGGGTGAGAAAGATGCGATTTTCCCAGCAGCGGGTGCTCATCCTTACAAGCGAGATTTAAAAAAGGTTGATTTTCATCTTCTAGATACTGGGCATTTTGCTCTGGAAGAAGACGGCGATGTTATAGCTGAACATATTAGACGCTTTCTAAGCGAAAAAAAAATGTAGCCACTGAGGAGCAATAAGACATCATTCGTCCTCTATTTGAAACAGGTCGTCGAAAACCATGACAAAATCGACGACCGAATCACACTGACAAAGGTATGGAGAATTATGAATAATTGGGGTCAGAGTAAAATTAAATCTTAGCATGGAAATCGGACACAGTGCTTTTCCAAGCTTTTATAACTTGGCATTCAACCAGCCAGGTTCTTCTTATTCGTAGTTTATTGCTGAGAAAATAAGCCAGTAGCTTGCCAAGTTTCGGATGTGAATCAGGCTGGTTAATTCATAGTTATTTTCTTTTTTTGAGAACAAAAAGTGGAAAAGAAATCTGTTGTTGAAAGAGCAGAAGTTGAGTGTTCTGACTCAAGGTCCGATGTGAAAAAGCCAACTCGGATGTGGAAAATATAAGCTTGTGAAAAAGCAAAAGCGAGTTTTGATGTTTGCCAAGATGGTCGCGGAGAAAATAAGCTCGACCAGTATGCCAAGGAATATGAAAAGAGCAAAAGCGAAATTCTGATGTTTGCAAAATTAAGTGCTGAAAAAGAAAGCTCAGACGACTGCCACGCCAGTAAAAAAGCGAAGCCAGAATTAATAACTTAGGTGCTAATTAGCTATCCAGTAAAATAATTGTGAAAAATGATTAATTTTATTTAACCAGCTGTTTTAATTTATTTATTTCAGTTATAAACAACGTTTCATCATTATATACTTGAGCTAGCACACAAATACCTTGTCCTCGGCTAAAGAGTTCTAGTGCTTTGTCATTTGCCTGTTCAGACGAAAATCCAAGGTTGATAAATTGTTGCTCTAACCAGTGTCGAATTAAGTCAAATAGACCCTGACTGAGTTCACGGGTAAGGGCGTTATTTTTTCCCAGTTCAGAGGCTAAAGTGCCGTTTGGACAACCATATTTGGTTAAATCAGATTTCCCTTCTTTTAAACTTTCAATAAAGCAATTAAGTCTATCCTTTGCATCAGGGTATTGTTCGTCCCAAGCCGCTAAAATATTCATTGTTTTAGTTATTCTTCGTTGAAAAACAGCCTGCAAAATATCATCTTTAGATTTAAAGTGATAAGTAATATTACCTTTGCTTAATCCCACTTCTTTCACAATATCGCTGAATGCTGTTTTATGAAATCCTTGGTGGTAGAACAGTTTATTTGCTGCTTTAACAATATTAGTTCTTGTTTGTTCGCCTTGTTTCATCAGTATAGGTCAGCCATTTTTAATAACAGATAGAATGCTATTTTCTGTAAAAGGAAGAATGTATATTTAATATTAGTACATTCGTACTATTAAGGAAAGCTAAATTTGGCTAATTAAAGAGAAGAATGGTTGTGGCATTTATAAGGAAGTATCAGAGAATTAACAACCATCAGCAAGTTCAAAGAAAAATAGGGACTTGTTTTAAAAATAAAATTATTAAGTCTTGTATAAGTAGTACGGCGGTACTAATATAGTACTTACGTACTAACTTTTTAAGGAAATACTATGAACAAATTTAAATCTCTCTTTATTGGCATGTTTCCAATGTTTGCTATGGGCGTTAGTGGATATGCTATTTATCAACTAGTTTCTTCGGGTATGAATTTGATTTGGCTAGGAGCTGTATTGATAACTTTGCCTATTATGCTATTCATTAGCCGTATCATGATGTTTAAAGATATGGCTAGAACTTCACCTCACTTTCCTTTGCTGACATTATTAGCGATCTTAGGCTTAGGACTATCAACTTATGGTTATGCAGAATCAATATTTAACCCCTTAGCTAGTGCAGAATCGAATATGACCAATACCGTTAGTTTTACTTTAGCATGCGCTGGTTTTGTTTTCTTTCCTCTGTATAACTTTTGGTATTCGTCATTAGGTCGTGAATTAAACCTAACCTTACAAGTGGGTAAGAAATTACCAGCATTCACTGTTATTGACACTCAAGGTGAACAGGTACATTCAAAAACCTTTGAAGGAACCCCTGCCATATACATTTTTTTTCGGGGTAACTGGTGTCCTCTATGTATGGCGCAAATAAAAGAAGTGTCTTCTAAATATCAGCAATTATTATCTCTAGGGGTAAAAGTAGCTCTAATATCTCCGCAACCTGAAAAGAATACACAGGCGCTTGCTGATAAATTTAATGTACCGTTTATGCTTTTAACTGATGTAGGTAATCGCGCAGCCCAAGCGTTAGGTATTGAAATGAAAAATGGCTTGCCAGCAGGAATGGAAATGTTTGGATATGACAAAGATACAGTTTATCCAACTGTGATTATCACAGATGATAAAGGCATGATTATTTATAGTGATTTAAATAATATTTACCGTATTAGACCTGAGCCAGAAGATTTTATTGAAGTATTGAATGCAAATGCACAGATGGCGTGAAAACTAACCAGGCGGTCATAAATTCAAAGCTAAAATAATTGGCGAAAAATAATGAAGATTTATAAAGAAAAATACGGTCCTTGGGCTTTAGTGACAGGCGCCAGTACAGGTATAGGCAAAGCCATTGCTTATGAATTAGCCTCTCATGGCTTGAACATTGTTGCTGTTGCGCGGCGTCAACCATTGCTAAACGAGTTGCAACAAAAATTAACTAACAAATACGGTATAGAAGTACGAATCATTTGTGCCGATTTGGCAAGTGCTGAGAGCACCCAACTATTGGAACAAATGACACAAGCTCTTGAAATAGGGTTAATTGTCCCTAATGCTGGTGTTGGAATGACAGGTAAATTCATTGATTCGAATATTGAAGATAATAATCAGTTACTACATTTGAATATGCAATCTCCTATAGACATCTTTCCTAAATAGGTGAATACCTAAGGTTAACAAGAGCAGAAACCAAATGCCAAGTTAAAGAATAGTTTTTATGTTTTCCGCATGAGTGTTCCCTTTAAAACATAAGGTTGTAAGGAAACATACAGAAAACTGGCACTCTAAAGCTCATTAAGACACGTATTTCCGTATTTTAAAAATAGGCTACCAGCGGTAGAAAAGGCGAGGGTGTAAAACATCGAACATGGGAAATTAAATAAAAAAAGACTTGCAAT
>JAGLDH010000214.1 GCA_023145835.1 Methylococcales bacterium | reverse complement strand
TTTTGTGCGAAGTTGAAACCGGACGTACCGGGGCACTCTATTAAGTCGCCTGAGTGGAATGAGTCTTTGGACATGGATGTCCCAAGGTGATATGTAGCGAAGATGGCGCGCCAGCTCAGTCCTAAATTCAGAAAAATTATGTTCTGAAAAGTGTTGATACATCAGCATATGATTTCATATATGTATTAGATCCTCATACCTAAAATTATGATATAAGTGTACTCGAAAGTCGAGCGGAGTATATCATCTGTTCCTCCATTTTTCATCATGGCTGACAATCAAAATATCATGACTACCATCTTCTTCAAGTCTTACAGCTGCCAGCTTCCCCCTTGTAACAGAACCGTGATCTAGCGAAATTCTGTTACCATGATGCAATGGAGTGCACGGGCTATGACCATGTACAACAATCTTACCGTGATCTTCTCTTGAATCAAGAAAAATCCCTCTAATCCAAAGCAAATCATACGCGACTTGTTGATCTAAGGCGACTCCAGGAAAAACACCTGCATGACAGAAAAAATACTCACCCAATTCAAATGATAATTGTAAATTTTCAAAAAAACTGATATGTTCATCAGGAAAAATACATCTAATATCTTTACCGTTACCATCTTCCATATATGACTTAATAGTATTTATACCACCACTAAAATACCAGGTATTAAGCTCTGTTGATTCACTTTCTTTATATTTATTGGTAATTACTTTCAGCAATAGATCTTCATGATTGCCTTTTATAAAAACTGGCTTAAATTGGTTAGGTAATTTTGTTAATAAATAGTCTACGACCTGTTTAGAATTTTCACCACGATCAACATAGTCCCCTAAAAAAACCAGGTAAACAGTCTCTTTTTTAGGTTGTATCTGTTCACTATCACAAATAGCACCCATCATTTTTTTCAATAGGTTTAATCCTCCATGAATATCCCCAACAGCATAGACTCTTGTTTTATCAGGCAAATAAGGTTTAGTGATCATTTATTTAGTTTTCAATAATTAATAAAACAAAAAATCGCATAGAGGCAGTATATCAATTCGCAAAGTTTTTTTTGTTTATCAGCATTAAGCTCCTACTGACATAGCCAGATAATCAAGAGATACCACACGAACAAAGATAAAAAGAAATTTAATTGATAATTTCTTTGTGTTTATTCAAAAATAGTGTAGAAAAAATATCTATCAAATTTTATCACATGATAACTTTTAAAAAAGACAGGGAATGTGAGCTATGTCAAAAAAGTAGCCTGTATTACAAAATATATAAAAGATTTTAGAATTTATAATAAACTGGATCCATATACTTTTAAAACTAATATTCTTAATATCCCTCTCAAATTGTCACAAAATAGAACAAGTTATATCTGTAATACCAAGAAAGTCAAAATCAATAAAAATATTAATCCTCGTCTTTTAATCCTAATTTCTGCATCACCGCTTTTTTAAAACCTCTCGAAACAGGTACTTCTTTTTTACTGCGTGTATAAACAACCGCTCTCCCCGTGTCTTCAATACACTCTAACTCTAGTACCCAGTTTGGGTTTATGATGTATTGTCTGTGGGTTTGAAAAAAATTTGTTTTTTGAAGTATCACTTTAAGCGTTAATTCTGTGTAATAAGATCGTTCCTCACAAACAACATGAATACCCGCTGCCCCCTTAGATTCAACATATTCAATGTCATCAAGTTTAATAAATCGAACCCGGTTATTGGAATAAACAGGGATTCTTTCAAAGGGTCGATCAGGATAAGCCACATGTTGACCTTTTTCCCTTATACGCTCAATCGTTTTTTCCAAACGATCATCCGACACAGGTTTATGTAAATAATCCAATACATTTGCCTCAATCGCTTGTAAAGCATATCGACTATAAGCAGACACTATTACAACATGCGGTTGATACTCATCAATCCCTATATAATCTAATAAAGTGAGTCCCAATGGAGCCCATTCTTTATCATGCATTGGAACGTCATAATCATGTCCGGGTAAACAAATATCAAGAAAAATAACGTCCGGTTTATGTTGGCGAATTAATTTCATTGCAGAAAATAAATCACCACACTCATCCACCACATCAATATCATCATATTTTTTTAGTGCAAGTATTATCCCTGCTCGAGCACGGGGCTCATCTTCTATAACCAGTACTTTAATCATAAGGCTCCTTTTTGTTGTTTATGGTTAAAAACAATAGGTAATACCATTTTTATCAACGTGTATTCATCTTCTTGACACTCAACTTCGATACCATAGCTATTTGAATTAAATTGAGACTGAATGAGTTCATTCACCATCTTCATTCCAGCTCCTTTCGAAGGTTTATTCTCATTGTCATAAAAGGCGCCTGCATTATCTTTTATTGAAATATGCATCAATTCATGCTCCACAGGATAAGCATGTACCTCAACGCGTCCAACACCTGGAGCAATGATTGTACTAATGCCATGCTTAATGGCATTTTCTACAATCAATTGTAAAATAAATTGAGGGACTAGTGCTGTCTCAATACTTTCATCAATATCAATCACAGTTTCTAAACGGTCTCCAAATCGTCTTTTCTCGATAATAAGATATTTCTCTAAAAACTCAGCTTCATACTTTAATGTATTAACATGATCAGCAGGGGTTACTCTTTCCCTCATTAATTCTGCCAGCAAACCTATTAACATTCTGGCATCCTTAACATCGCTACGTGTTATTTCAGAAATAGTATTTAAGGAATTTGCAAAAAAATGAGGATCAACTTTTGAATATAAATATTTTAGTTCTGTATCCGTTTGTTTTAATTTTATTAGCTGATACTTTAGTTCTGTATTCGCCTGAATTAATTTTGCTTTCTGATCTGTTTGTAACTGCTTCATTTTTGTCTCTACAAGCTGGTCATGGTAGCGTGATGTAAGTATATGCGTAGAAAGTAACCTAGCTAAACTAACGCCTAATTCCCTACTGATTTTTGGAAAAAAGACATGTTTGGGCTCAAATAATAAAATACACCCTTCGACCTTTCCAGTTACAATAATAGGAATAATCAATGCAGAATGTAAAGGACAACAACTATCTGATTTACAATGAAAATGATCATCATAACCATCTAGGTATTTCGTTGTTTTTGTTTCAATAACTTCGTTAATCAATTCTATTGCAATTTCATCTCCAATTCTATGATGATTAGATGCCATTCCAACAAAAGCCAGTAAATCACAGTTTGAAGTCATTGCTACTGCTGCAGCTCCCGTTTCACGTTGTAATGTTTTTGCAATATAGCGAGCCGTCAGTTTAGTTGGCATTTTTCGTTTAAAAAATCGAGCGAAACGATCTGCCATACGAAAGGCCTTTTCTGAGGAAACTCTACCGACACGATCTGAGTCACTCAAAATGGAAACAAATAAAGCCGCTCCCAGCCCATTTCCTATTGTATTAGGTAACATTGTTATTTTAATCAATGCAATTCCTTTAGCTAAGGGAGCGTTCGTATAAATGACAATGCCTTTCATCACCAGCTCTCCAAGACAAGTGATAATAAACACCCATTTCCAATTAAACCGTTGTTCAGGGTGCATTTTCAAAATAACCCAATAAAATAGCCCAGCTAAGAGTCCGGCCAGTGTAGTCCCTATTGCACCAGCAACCGCTGCATCACCTTCCATCAAAAGACGAAAAGCACCTGCACTCGCCCCAACAAGAAAACCTAATAATGGCCCTCCTAAAAAACCTGCTAAAACAGCGCCAATAGCACGGCTTTCTACTTGTATTGTTGCAACTTTCCCTTCAGGACAATCGAGAGTTGTCTCTTTAGGAAAAATGGCAGGTTGAATATGACAAATACTCACCTGCTGCCAATCATTAGTTTCATCCTTAAGAATAACTAAATCACCTAAGATTGAACCAGTCATTGAAATCGCTGTAAAAATTACATACAACTTCAGCCAATCTATACTTCTCATTGAGTTTTTGATGAGTAACTCAAACGCTTTGGATTTACTAAACAAAAAGGCAATTATAAACATCACCCCAATACGCTGAAACATAGCGTAAATTAATTCCCCATTAATCCAGCCTTCCATTGCATTAAAATGCTGAATTAAAAACGCTAATTGACTATTCCATTCACTCATATCGATATATTAAATAATCATATAAAACCAGTAGCCTACACTTCTTTAAAAGAACTAAAATGACCATACTTAATTTCCCTTTTTACATTAAGCTGTTATTTCACTCCAAAAACTTGAATTGCTTCATAACATAGATCAACAAGAGCTTAATTGAAAACCTTAAGTAAAGCTTGTTGTTTTAAAGTAAGAGGCCTTATTTAGAAAGTAAGGTGTTATTTAAATGAATTAAGGAGTAACGATTTATAGGATAATCTTAGATAAGAGACAAGGGTATGACCTAAATCATAGGTAAATTTCGTACTGCACGGACTAACAAAAAATATTTTAAGACAAAAAAATAACATTATGGCATTGTTTTATATAATATAAGTTTAATTTTCCGCATATTACATCTGCTACAAAAGTCTCTTAGTAAGCTAATCCTTATCTTCGCAACCTCAATCCGGCCACTAAGCAAAAAACTAGGTCTATCCATTTGAAATAGCCTTACAAAACATCCATAATTTACCTAAGTTTAAAAAATAGTTGGCAACGATAACGTCAACAATAAGCCGTCTTATCAATGATGATACAACTATCGCTATCAAAGTGTATGAAGCCAATAATATAGCTAGTCAGAGAAACATATTGCAGACAGATATAAATGGCAACAGCACATGAACTACCAGCCATCATTTGAGAAAGTGTTAAATATATGGGACAAATTGATGCGATTGTGATTTTTCAACTCAACTACAATAGATTGCAGATCCATTGTGAGAGGGTCTTTTAGTCAAGGCAAAAAGACCCTCCCACAATAAAAATAGAGTTATTTTATTAAGTCAATTTTACATGAGTATTTATTTATGCTTAACCAATAACCTACACATAGTTAAAAATTCATTACATCAACATAAGGAGTAAATCATGAAAATATTACTGAATTACCTACAAAGGAAAATTAAAATGCTTCAACTGAAAAGAAGATTGAAACATAAAATAAGAATTAAAAAATTATGCTTACCTTAACCATAAAGATTCATATCAATTCCTTACATAATAAACATAGAAAGTTGGCCATTATTTATTTTTTGTATTCAATAATAAGGTATTAAAATGCTAAGATTGGAGAGAGTATTTATTGAATATAAATCTTATCTAATTATTGATTAAGTCTAAGTGGCTAGTACAGATAATACTGGGAGCACAATACACAATCATTACCTTAAGTGGTAAATAGATCATGTAAAAATCATATATTGTATTCCCTTGAGTTTCACCTAACTTAAAATTATTTGTGACGAAAGTCTGTCAGTTGAACTTAAAAGAGATCGTTGAAAGTCAACAAAAATCGGCTAAAAATTTTACCTGTATATATCAATTGAGGGATTATAAGATCGGCACCATCGGGAATCGCAGTGCTTTTTGTTTTTCTACATTTTCTACATTTTCTA
>JAGLDH010000213.1 GCA_023145835.1 Methylococcales bacterium | reverse complement strand
CTACTTTTTCTACTTTTTCTTTAGATAACAATGATTTGTTTACACAAGACCCGGAAGCACATTGAAACTCAATCTTGTAGTTTCCAATAGAACTACCAGAACTGTCATTCACCGTAAAAGTATATGTACCCGTCTCTGCTGCTATAAAATTAATTCTCGTTCCAGAACAAATCCCACTACCACTACTTGCTAATGTTTTATTATCAGAATTAAGTCCTATTATATAAGGTTGTAAGTTTTTACATTTGTCGCGATCAGTCGTGTATACACTCGCATGGATATTATCACCTTGGTTTAGTTCAATCGCATAGACATCTATATCCCCAGGGTTATCTATCGTACAATTGATAGCATCATAGAACTGAACTTGCATAACACCAGGAGCATTACTACATTTTTTTTCACTAGCCAACAAAGCTTGGTTAAAAAACATTAAATTCAATAAAAATAAAAACAAAGTAGATTTTACTATCATAGTACTCTCCGACATATATAGTTTAAGAACAAATCACATCCTACCAAAACTCATTAAAATAAGTCTTAAATTTTAAAAAAACAGTTAAAAGATTAATTACAGAAGCAAACAATGAGTTACAAATTCTAGACAGCATTATATAAAATTTGTGAAATAATTATCCGTATATATATAAGATATATACATGAAGTATCATCTAAAAATAAGATATGTCCTATTAAAGTTAAACTCATAACTCATATGACCCAAAAACATTCTCTTTTTCTAAGCTACGCTTGCTTATTATCAATAGCTCTTTGGTTTACCTTAACCCTTTGGGGTGGACAAACTAATGAAATTGCATGGACAGCATCCATTACCCTCTTCACTGCTATTTTGTGGATAACAGAAGCTATCCCCATACCAGCAGCATCTCTTATTCCTTTTGCCTTATTTCCTTTTGCTGGCGTTCTTAACCATAAAGAGGTTGCTTCTGCGTTAGGTAATCACGTTATCTTGTTATTAATGGGTGGATTTATGCTTTCAAAATCATTAGAGAAAAGTGGGGTTCATAAACGTCTGGCTGTCTATATGATTAAGTTAGCAGGTGGAAATAGTGGTCGCCGAGTTGTCATTGGTTTTATGCTGGCTTCGGCCTTTTTAAGTATGTGGATTTCTAATACTGCCACCGTTTTAATGTTAATCCCTATTGCTCTAGCTGTGTTGCAAGATAGTCAAGATAAAGCAATGGGTAGTGCATTAATCCTAGGTATTGCCTATGCTGCTAGTTTAGGTGGTATCGGTACACCGATTGGCACACCCCCTAATATTATTTTTATCAGTGTTTACCAAGAAACGACTGGAAAGGAAATTGACTTTATTTCTTGGATGGAGATTGCCCTTCCTATTGTCATAATTGGTCTTCCTCTGATAGCATTTTGGCTAACTCGACATGTTTCTAGTCATCAAAGTTTTAATTTACCTAAAATAGATTTTTGGCGGCCAGCAGAAAAACGAGTTTTAATTGTATTTGGGTTGATAGCAATCGCTTGGATAACACGAAGAATATGGAGTGAATGGTTTGACCTAAGTAGTGTTGGCGACAGCACAATTGCTTTGTTGGGTGTGGTATTAATGTTTATGATCCCTAATGGAGAAAAACAAGACACCTTACTTGACTGGGAGTCAGCTAAAGAAATCCCATGGGGATTATTGTTATTATTTGCTGGGGGTATCGCTATTGCTAAAGCATTTACCGCATCTGGGCTTAGCGAACTGCTAGGCAATACACTCACTAGCTTTTCTTCATTACCTTTATGGGCATTAATTTTATCTCTCTGCTTATTTGTTACTTTCCTCACTGAAATCACAAGTAATACAGCAACTGCTACTCTACTTATGCCAGTTTTAGCAGCTGCAAGTCTCTCTACTGAAACAGACCCAAAGCTTTTAATGATACCTGCTGCAATTAGTGCCAGTTGTGCTTTTATGTTACCCGTAGCAACAGCACCCAATGCAATTGCATATGGAACCGGGTACTTTGAGATTAAGAATATGGCGAAAGAAGGGTTAGTACTAAATATAGTACTCGCCTGTGTGGTAAGCGGTGTTTGTTATTTTATGTTAGATTAGCTTCAGAGACTGTAAAAGTGTCCAAAATATATCCTTTTCACAACCTCTTCAACTTTCTCGATAAATGATATATTCAATAAAAAAAACGTATTTCGATATTATAGTAAATAAAAAAATACGTTCTTTTTATATACTACAAACTACCTATATAACCATGAGTGTTGTTTGGCAGCTTGTAGATGTTCCAGCTGCACCTCTTGTGCTCATCGTATAAGTTGTTCTTTGTGTCGGGTAAAACCAAGTATGACTGAACTGTACTGCCACAGAACCTATACCATTATTGATCACTTGTGGGTTTGCTCCCATTTCACAAACAGGAGCATTTTAGTTCGTTTATTCTTCCACAACAATAGTTGTTTTACATGTTATTGTGGTTCCATTTAATCCCTTTGCAGTCATTTTATAAGTTGTATTTTTTTCTGGGTAGAGCCACTTATAACCTGAAGGGACAGAGATAGAATTAATTCCATTATTGATCGTTGCAGAAGTAACAGCATTAGACCACCACCAAAGTGCAGTCCCCTCTCCCTTCTTTATTTTTATAGGATCAACACCTGTTTCACAAATGGGTTCTGATACAGTAGAATGAAAAATTTGACTTTCCATCTTCACTATTTTAGCTATGCTAGGCACTCCCGCGTTATCAATAATAAATAGCATGTAATGCCCAGGGGGTGCAATATTTGTATTTTCTGGCGTAGTAATTTCTAGTATTCCACTTTGCTTAGTAAAACTAAGGGGAATATATCGTTGCTCCATATTCTGTGAATGTGTCACTGACCCAGTTCTTATTAAAGCAACTTTACGAATTTTATCAGCTTGAACGGTTTCTAGCTTAATCACCTGAGAATATCTCATTTCAGCTGGAACATTTTCAATAATAGGCCTTACTGCTAGTTGACCTGACCCATTAGGCTTAAAAAGATAAGGGGGAGAAAAAATTTGAGCGTTTTTTTGAAGATATCCAACTTGCTGACATCGTCCACAAAGCCCGCCACCTGCTGAAAGAACACGTCCATCTGGTAATAATAACGCTGTTGAATGATATTGCCTTGCTCTCGCTTCACTTGCCAACGTTTTCCATTGCCCTGTACTTGGGTTCCATAATTCTGCAGCAAAAACAGCATTATTTAAATCAACTAATCCTTCATTTGAACTAAGGCCTCCTGTTGCAAGCACAGATCCGTCAGCTAAAACAGTCAAGTTGTGCTGACGACGAGGATGAGCCATGGAATTTGAAGGAGCTATGGTGTTATTATTAAGATTAATGATAACTGACGAGCGCTTATCATATCCAGCTTGTTGGTACCCACCACCAGTAATCAATACTTTACCAATATTATACATGGCATAACTTCCATAATATCTAGTAACATTGTCTCGCATTCCTAAAGCTTGCCAAGAACCCACACCACTCGTTGTCACATACCCAACATTCTTGTCAGGTCCAAAAAATGCAACTCTGCCATCGGGTGCAGTTTGCAACCATGGATAGTCAGAATTAGCCCAATACGCTTGAGAACCCTCCGTAAGTTTACGAAGCTTACCATCTTTTTCGCGAACCTCTGATAATGCTTGGCCACCTCCAGTAATAAGCATTTCTCCATTTGCTAAGGGTGTTACTGACGGATACCAACGTCTAGCTTGCATAATATCTGCTCCAAGCGCCCAACTATCTGTTACTGGAGAAAAAAGATGGGTTTCGCGCAACCCATCTAAATCAGCATTAGCATTTCCTCCTGCAATGTATAACCGCCCATCGGGTAGAGAAGCAAAACCACTACAGAAAAGGTTATAGCCAGTATCAACTCGGGCATCTAAAAATTTATTTGTTGCTGGATCCCAAATTGTTGCTCGAGTAAAAGTATGGCTTTGACCACCTCCAGCTAGGCCATCATCCACTGAGTCATAAGCAAGCACGCGTCCATCGTATAGAAGTGAAACAAAAACAGGAATAATGGGCCAATTCTGTACGTCTCCCCACTTTCCAACAGTATGTACTACATCATCCCCAGCTATGTGAGTCCCTGTTATGTCATCTCCGTGGCTAATAACCCTCATTTCAGGGTTATATCCAATTTTATCTTGTTCCACACGTAAAAGAAGCTGTCTTTCTTGATCAATCGTGGGCACTTGATCATCGTGAATAGCCTTTTCAGAAGTTTTTGACGGAATTACTGATCTAGTTTCATGTGCAGATACAGATGTCACACTATTCAGTATCGTTACAGTACAAAACAATATAAAACCAAGGGATGTTATGGTTCGGTTTTTTTTTCGATTATTCATTTTATTCCACCTTGATATACTAAAAATTATAATGTGTACTAGCACGTTATTTCGCACCTAGAATCAAAAAACTTCCTATATCTTCTATCTACCTAAGCCTGATAACGACCGTATAATACCGTGCCAATATAACCAAAATATTCAATAAAGTCAATAACTAACGTGCTTACCCCCCCCCATGATCCACCACCAATTTTAAGGTTTCTTAAGGAATCTTAAGATTAAGTTGATTAGAATTTAGCGCAGAAAA
>JAGLDH010000212.1 GCA_023145835.1 Methylococcales bacterium | reverse complement strand
TTCGTGGAAAATATCGGCCGTTTTAACAAGCTAAAAATAATTAGACTTAATCAGAGGCTCCTTAACTAGAGGATATTTTTATTAATTCAAATAACATCTTTTTCTTCTTATTTCATTTACACATTAAAAAGTACCTCTTACATTACCAAAATAACCTTTTAGGTAAAATCACAACAATTTTCTAATGAATAACTCATACTGTCTTTTCATAGAAGTAAGCACTCAACACCTCTATTTACCTATTTAGTTACAATAGGTTTTATAATGTTTATTTTTTTGATGATAACAACTACTTCACACTGGACAACATGAATACACTTTATATAACAGGCGCTGGTGTCAGTGCAGAGAGCGGTATTCCAACCTTTAGAGGTAAAGATGGTTATTGGACTATTGGTAGCAAAAACTATGCACCTGAAGAAATGGCAACTAGGGCGATGTATGAAAATAATCCAGTAGAATTTTTATCCTGGTATTACCATCGCTTTGCAAGCTATCGAAACTATAAACCTAACTCTGTTCATCAATGGTTGTCAGACAAAAACTTAATAACCCAAAATATTGATGGCCTGGATGGTAAAGCAGGCAATACTAATTATATTGCAATCCATGGTCGACTCGACCAAATGACATTGTTTCACGACCAAAATAACCCTGACATAGATATTATCACTACACCTTGGGATAGTATTGATGAGGAAAATGTAGTTGAATCCCTTTTAGATTTATTTCAAATAACAGGTACACCAAAACTTAATAAATCATTCAAACCCTATGTTTTATTATTCGATGAGATTTACACAGAATTGTATCGTATTTCTGAAGCCCAACAGCGCATGTATAAAGCTGATCGAATTATTTTTATCGGTACATCCTTTAGTGTCAACATTACAGAAATGGCACTTAGTATTGCATTTAAACAAAAAACACCTATTGAAATAGTTGATCTTGATCCTATCAATCCGCCTCTTCTAAATGCAAAAATACATAAAATGGAGGCATCAACCTATGTCGATAAAATTAAAAACGGAGAGCTCTTTTAAGGAACCTCTGAACAAGTTGATTTACTAAAATTAATACACAATTAATTCAACAAGTTATCTTTAGTTAAATCGTTATTTTAAGACTTGATCAGAGGCTCCTTAAGGCTATTATTTATCCACTATTAGTCACAATTAATCATCATGAATTCGACAAAAAAAAGTCTATTATCCCAACTTGGCCCAGGCCTTATGTATGCAGGAGCTGCTGTTGGAGTGTCTCACTTAGTTCAATCAACCAAAGCAGGAGGTATGTTTGGGTTTGACCTTATCCTTGCAATTTTAATCATTCATTTAGTGAAATATCCATTCTTTGAATTTGGGCCCCGTTACACTGCAGCAACAGGCCGTAATATTCTGCATGGATATAAAAAACTAGGTAGCTGGGCAGTTTGGGTTTATATCACTATGACATTAATATCTATGTTAATTATTCAATCTGCTGTCACTGTTGTAACGGCTGGATTGTTAATCAATATATTTCATTTAGAGTCCTTGGGCGGCATAGAACCCCAAACACTAGCGGCATTAATTAGTTTAGGGCTCCTCATGCTCTGTTTCTCTTTGCTAGCAACAGGCCAATATAAATTATTAGACAAACTAGTAAAAATCATTATTCTAGTTTTATCAATTACTTCAGTCTTTGCCGTTGGCATGTTGATATTTGATAATCCTGGATATTACAAAACAGCCGAGGTACAGTTTTCTTTTAATGACACAGCACATTTAATTTTTTTAGCCACTTTTCTAGGTTGGATGCCTGCTCCCATGGATATTTCTGTTTGGCACTCTATCTGGGCAGAAACCAATAATGAAAGCTCTGGGGAAAAAACCAATTTAAAATCAGCAATGTTCGATTTTCGTATCGGTTTTTTTGGTACTGCTTTTCTTGCTATCTGCTTTTTACTACTAGGCGCTTTAGTAATGTATGGTAGTGGTGAGTCCTTTAGCCCTAGCGGCGCTAAATTTGCAGGGCAACTAATGGATTTATATCAAAAGTCATTAGGTAGTTGGGCTTACCCGATTGTTGCAATTGCTGCATTTACCACGATGTTTAGTACCACCCTAACTTGTCTAGATGCTTATCCTAGAACGCTCAGTGCTTCTAGTGAGCTACTCTTTCCTGACTATATGGATCATAAAAACCAAAAAAGACATTATCTGTTTTGGTTACTATTTACTGTCCTTGGGACAGTACTTATACTTTTTTTCTTTCTAACATCTATGCAAGCCATGGTTAAAGTAGCAACCCTACTTGCCTTTATTGCAGGTCCTGTCCTAGCCGGATTAAATACACTTGCAATGTTTGATAAAAGCGTACCAAAGCATGCTCGCCCTGGAAAGGTGATGCTTCTTTGGTGTTGTCTAAGCTTAACGGCAATGATCGGTTGCTCAATTGCTTATTTATTACTTTAAGGAACCTTTGATCAAGTCTAATTAGAGTCTACTCAGAAACTCCAG